>CANJOG010000098.1 GCA_947475475.1 Acetobacteraceae bacterium | reverse complement strand
CGGCATAGCCCTCGCCGGACAGATGCAGCTTGGCCAGGGCGGCGCCGAGCGGGCCGCAATGTTCCTGGCGCACGCGGCGCGGCCAGACGCCGGGCAGGAAGGTGGTGATGGCGGCATAACGGCCGCAGAGCTGGCGGAGCGCCACACCGTCGCGGCCATGCACCGGCAGCGGGCAGGAGATGCCGTGCTGCGCCAGATGCTCCATCAGGCCGAGGAAATAAGGGAGTTCGGCGGGATCGACGCGCTTTTCATAGAGGGTGAGGATGTAATCCCCGCCCTCGGTGCGCAGCATGTAGTTGGAGTTCTCCACCCCCTCGGCAATGCCGCGGAAGGCGACCATGCCGCCGATATCGTAATCGGCCAGGAAGGCGGCCAGCGCCTCATCGGTCACTTCGGTATAGACGGCCATGCGCCCGGCGCTCTCCAACATCCGCGCCCTGGCCCCAACCAGCGCGCGAGCCGAGTTTAGGCGAGTTTCGCCGCTCTGGCGAGGCGGGGCAGCATTGAGGCGGGCCTGCACAGTTGTTCACTTACCGGGGGCGCGGTATGCCCCGTCCGACCGATTACATTCCATCGCCGCTTAGCGGAGTCGCCAGCGCATGAACCGCCGTCTCGCCCTTGTCCTCCCGGCGCTTGCCCTTCCGGTGCTGCTCTCTGCCTGCAGCAATGATTCCTCGCGCATTGTGCTGCGTCCGCCCTGCCCGAACCCGGCGATCCTGGCCGAGGCCGGCGATCTGTCGCGCTTCCGCGATGCCGGGCGGGACCTGACCGATCTGACGCTCTCGGCCCGTATCCAGGCCATTGGCGGCTCGTGCAGGCCGACCTCGGAGCGCTCGCGCGACCAGCTCGATACGCGCTTCTCGGTGGCCATCACCGCCATGCGCGGCCCGGCATCGCCGGCGCGGACGGCCGATATTCCCTGGTTTGTGGCGCTGATGGAGGGCGGTGAGGTCATCGCCAAACAGAGCTTCACGCTGCGGGTGAATTTCCCGGCCAATCAGGACCAGGTGAGCGTGACGACGCCGGAATCCACCACGATCCTGAACCTGGCGCCGGGCAAAACCGGGGCGGCCTATCAGCTGATGGTCGGCTTCCAGCTTTCGCCTGAGGAACTGGCCTATAACCGCAGCATCGCTGGCAAATAAGTCCGGCCATAGGGGCCAGACTCGGTAAAAGACGAGTCAAGGCCAATGTTCGGTTGAACACTGCGGGTCGATCGCTCATGTTGGGCGCATCCAACCCATCCCGGGCGGGAGAGAGCGGGTGCCACAGCGCGTGATCTTGCGCGCAGAGGACGGGCACTCCGCCGCCGAAGGCGCAACCGGCCCCCGGAAACGCTCAGGCAAACGGACCGCCACGGGATAAAGGATCTCTGGAAAGCCGGCGCGCATGCGCCGCACCGACGGAGTAAGGCAGGGGAGTGCTCCGATGGGGCGCCCAGGCTGAATCTCTCAGGTTCCGCGACAGAGGGGGGCCGCACCTCACCGGTATTCTGCCGGAGGGGCGGCCGCGACTCTGGAGTGCATCGTGTGACGGAACTTGCTTCGACCACCACCGAAACTGAAATCCTCAAGCGCACCCCGCTGGACGGGCTGCATCGCGCGCTCGGCGCCCGGATGGTACCCTTCGCCGGGTATGAGATGCCTGTGCAATACGCGCAGGGCATTCTCTCCGAGCATGTGCATTGCCGCTCGCATGCTGCCTTGTTCGATGTCTCGCATATGGGCCAGTTCTCGCTCCGCGGCACATATGCCGCTGCCGCGCTGGAATTGCTGGTGCCGGGCGATATGGCGGGCATGGCGCCCGGCCGGCAGCGCTACTCGCTGTTTCTCAACGAGGCTGGCGGCATCATTGACGATCTGATGATCGCCAATGCCGGGAATTGCCTGCGCCTGGTGGTCAATGCCTCGCGCAAATCCATCGATGCGGCGCATCTTGCGGCCAATCTGCCGGAGTCGGTGAAGCTGGTGGAACATGCCGACCGCGCCTTGCTGGCTCTGCAAGGCCCGTCGGCGGCGGCCGTTCTTGGCCGCATGTGTCCGGAGACGGCTGGGCTTGCCTTCATGCAGGTGGCCGATCTGCCGATCATGGGGATTACCTGCTGGGTCAGCCGCTCCGGCTATACCGGTGAGGACGGGTTCGAGATCTCGGTGCCCGCCGAGGAGGCCGAGCGTTTTGCGCGCGCGCTGCTGGATCAGCCGGAAGTGCATCCCGCCGGGCTTGGCGCGCGCGATTCGCTGCGGCTGGAGGCGGGGTTGTGCCTCTACGGCCAGGACCTCGACGAGACGACCAGCCCGATCGAGGCGGGTCTTGCCTGGACCATCGCCAAGCGCCGCAAGATGGAATGGAATTTCCTCGGCGCCGATCCGGTGCGCGAGCAGATGGATAATGGCGTGCAGCGCAAGCGTGTCGGCATCCGCCCGGATGGCCGTGCGCCGGCCCGAGCCGGCACCGAGATTGCCGGCCCCGATGGCAGCATCATCGGTGTGATCACCTCCGGCACGTTCGGCCCCACGCTCGGGGCGCCGGTGGCCATGGGTTACGTCAAGCGCGGCCATACCGCCGATGACACGCCACTCGATCTGATGATCCGCGGCCGCGCCCATCCGGCGCGCGTCGCTCCCACGCCTTTCGTCCCCCACCGCTACGCCCGATAGGACACCGCACATGTCGGAACGCCGTTATACCGCCGAACACGAATGGATCAGCCTGGATGGCGATATCGCCACGGTGGGGATCACCAACCATGCCCAGGAGGCTCTGGGCGATCTGGTTTTCGTGGAATTGCCTGATACGGAGCGCGAAGTCTCGGCTGGCGAGGCCTGCGCCGTGGTCGAGAGCGTGAAGGCGGCATCGGACGTTTATGCGCCGCTGACCGGCAAGATCACCGAGGTGAACGGCATCGTTGCCGAGGAGCCGGCGCTGGTGAATCGCGAACCGGAAGGCGAGGCATGGTTCTTCCGCATCAAGATCGCCGATCGTGTGGCCTTCGATACGCTGATGGATGCGGACCAGTACAAGGCTTTCCTGGAGACCGCCGCATGAGCACGGGAAGCGAGGCACTCGCTGACTTCGCCGAACTCTGGGCCGGCGAGAATTTCGCGCGCCGTCATATTGGCCCGTCGGAGTCCGAAATCGAGGCGATGCTGCGCGATATTGGCGTGGTCTCTCTCGATGCGCTGGTCGCATCCACCGTGCCCGCCGGAATTCGTCTGCCCAAGCCGCTCGATCTGCCCGCCCCGGTGGGGGAGGCGGCGGCGCTGGAAGAAATGCGCGCCCTCGCTGGCCGCAATGGTACGCGCCGCGCACTGATCGGCATGGGCTATCACGGCACCATCACGCCGCCGGTGATTCTGCGGAATGTGCTGGAAAATCCAGGCTGGTACACGGCCTATACGCCGTATCAGGCGGAAATCGCGCAAGGCCGGCTCGAAGCGCTGCTGAATTTTCAGACCATGGTCTGCGATCTCACCGGAATGGAAATCGCCAATGCCTCGCTACTCGATGAGGCGACGGCGGCGGCCGAGGCGATGACCATGGCGCATAGTCTGTGCAAGCCGGCACGCAATGTCCTGCTGGTGGCCTCCGACCTGCATCCGCAGACCCGGGCGGTGCTGGCGACGCGCGCCATGCCGCTTGGGATTGTGCTGGTCGATGTCGCACCCGGCGATGACACGGCGATTCGCGCTGCGTCCGGTTTCGCGCTGGTGCTGCAATATCCTGGCACGACCGGGCAAGTCCGCGATCTGGTGCCCGAGATCACAGCCGCGCATGAGAGCGGCGCGCTGGCCATTGTCTGCGCCGATCCCCTTTCGCTGGCCTTGCTGACTCCACCTGGAGAAATGGGTGCGGATATTGTTGTCGGCTCGACGCAGCGTTTTGGCGTGCCGATGGGTTTTGGCGGCCCGCATGCGGCATTTTTTGCCACCAAGGATGCGTATAAGCGCGCCATGCCGGGGCGTCTGGTTGGCATCTCCGTCGATGCCGCGGGCAATCCCGGGCTGCGGCTCGCGTTGCAGACGCGTGAGCAACATATCAGGCGCGAGAAGGCGACATCGAATATCTGTACCGCCCAGGTGCTGCTTGCCGTCATCGCCGGTTTCTATGCGGCCTGGCACGGTCCGGAGGGGCTCACGCGCATCGCACGCCGCGTCAGTCTGGCGGCGCGTCTGCTTGCCGGTGCGGCGCTGCGGGGCGGCTATACGCTGCGCCATGCGCGCTTTTTCGACACCATCGCGATCGAGGCCGGCGCGCGCGCCGACGCGCTGATTGCCAGTGCGCAACAGGCGGGTTTCGATCTGCGCCGCATCGATGCGACCGGCGTGGGCATCGCGCTCGATGAGACGGTGACGCAGGACGAATTGGCGAAGTTGGCCGCCCTGCTCGGCGGCGATCTCGCCGAAGCGCCTGCCGCCATTCCGGCCGATGTGATTCGTGGCACGCCGTTCCTGCAGGCCGATGTGTTCTCCGCCTATCACTCCGAACATGAAATGCTGCGCTACCTGAAGCGTCTTGAGGACAAGGACGTGGCGCTGAACCGGGCGATGATTCCGCTTGGCTCTTGCACCATGAAGCTGAATGCGGCAGCTGAGATGATCCCCATCACCCTGCCGGGATTCGCCAATGTGCATCCTTTCGCGCCGGAGGATCAGACGCGCGGCTTTGCCGAGCTGATCGGTACTTTGTCCGAATGGCTCTGCAGCATCACCGGCTTTGCTGCTGTCTCGCTGCAACCCAATGCCGGATCGCAGGGTGAATATGCGGGGATGCTCGCCATTCGCTCCTATCACGAGGCACGCGGCAATGGCGCGCGCGATATCTGCCTGATCCCGTCCTCCGCGCACGGCACCAATCCGGCGACCGCGGCTATGGCGGGATACCGCGTTGTGGTGGTTGGCTGCGATCGCGATGGCAATGTTGATCTTGCCGATCTGCGCAAGAAGATCGCCCAGCACGCCGATAAGCTGGCCTGCCTGATGGTGACCTATCCGAGCACGCATGGTGTGTTCGAGGAAGCCATCCGCGAAATCTGCGCGCTGGTGCATGAGGCGGGCGGCCAGGTCTATATGGACGGCGCCAATATGAATGCGCAGGTCGGGCTGACCGCGCCGGCGGAGATTGGCGCCGATGTCTGCCATCTCAACCTGCACAAGACTTTCTGCATTCCGCATGGCGGCGGCGGGCCGGGTGTTGGCCCGATCGGGGTCGCGGCGCATCTGGCGCCGCATCTGCCCAACCATCCGCTGCGCGACAATGCTGGACCCGCGACCGGATATGGCCCGGTCTCGGCGGCACCTTTCGGCAGCGCGCTGATCTTGCCGATCAGCTACGCCTATATCCGCATGATGGGGCCGGCTGGTCTGAAACGCGCCACCGAGATCGCCATCCTGAACGCCAATTACATCGCTGAGCGGCTGCGTCCGCATTACCCGGTGCTCTATGTCGGCGCACAGGGCCGCGTCGCGCATGAATGCATCATCGATTGCCGCGGCTTCCAGGCGACCTCCGGCGTGGTAGTGGAAGACATCGCCAAGCGCCTGCAGGATTACGGCTATCACGCCCCGACCATGTCCTGGCCGGTGGCGGGCACGCTGATGATCGAGCCGACGGAGAGCGAGTCCAAGGCCGAGCTCGACAAGTTCTGCGATGCCATGATCGCCATTGCTGCGGAGATCACGTCGGTGGCGGAAGGCCGGCTGGACCGCGCCGATAATCCGCTGAAGAACGCGCCGCATACGGCGGGCGAGATTGCATCCGAGAGCTGGCAGCACGCCTATTCGCGCACTCTCGCGGCCTTCCCGCTGCCCTTCGTGGCGGCGGCGAAATACTGGCCGCCGGTCAAGCGGGTGGACAATGTCTATGGCGACCGCAATCTGGTCTGCACCTGCGGCCCGCTGGAGGACTATGCCGACGCGGCGGACTGATATTCTAAGCGGAACTTAATTGGCGGAGCAGGTCGGGAAGGCTTGCGTCGTTATTTTTGCGGAAACCGGGCCCGGCTTTTACGATTTCTTCAGCGGACTTGGACGATCGTTCTCCCAGATCACATGTGATGGGGGAGATGATGTCGATCAGTATCCGGATTTTGGGTGGTTTCGTGCTGTCGCTGCTGCTGACCATTGGTGTGGCCGTGACAGGCTGGGTGGCGCTATCGGGTTATGCGGCGCGCGTGGATGGTGCGGTGCAGGCGCAGTCGCTGGCCGCCAGTATTCGCTCCCTGCAGGCCGCCGGCTTCCGGTTGCTCTCCGAGGATAGCGCCTCCAGCCGCACTGCGTTGGGCGATGCGCTGAAGGATGCGCGTGGCGGACTCACGGCGCTGTCCGGCGCGGTTGGCGAAACGGCATCGGTCTCGCGCATTGCCGGCACGATCGACAAGGCCGCCGAAGCGACGCAGGCCCGCCAGGCCCAGAACCTGGCGATGCAGAAGCTGATCGGCGATCACCGTGCCCTGATCGGGCGATTCCAGTCGGTTGCCGACAAGATTGTCGAAGGCCAGAAGGCGCGGCTGGCCGCCCTGGTCGAGCAGATGGGCGGTGCGCGGGAGGATATGGACGCCGCCATCGCCGCCATCGGCTTCGTGCATTCGATCGACCGCCAGCTACTTAATCTGCGCATCACCGAGGCGCGCTTCGTGGTCAAGCAGGATGAGGACAGCCGGATTGCCGTCCAGGACAAGATGAAGTCTCTCAAGCCGGTGATTGGCGCGCTCGACCGCACGCCGGAGAACGAGACCGTGCTGACCCAGGCGGAAAATTCCATCATCGCCTATGAGGCGGCGCTGGAGGGCGAGATGGTGATTGCCCGCACCGTGCTGCCGGAAATCTCGGGTGGTCTGGCGCCGCTGCTCGACAAGCTCGGCCGCTTCGCCGAGGAGCGGATGCGCGGCGCGCAGACACGGCTTGAGGAGTCCCAGGCCGCGGTGGCCAAAGGGCTCGATCTGGCGGCGGCGGCGAGCACGACCTCGCGGCTGGCGAGCGATGCCGAGGCAGCGGAACTCAGCCTGATCCAGGGCGGCGAAGAGTCGGTGGCCAAGAAGCTGGACCATATTGTTGAGCAGATGGGGGTTTCCGCCAAAAGCATCACCTTCTGGCTGG
>CANJOG010000097.1 GCA_947475475.1 Acetobacteraceae bacterium | reverse complement strand
CTCAGCGCATCGACGAACTGGCGAGCATAGAAATCCACTTTCTGTGCCGTCTTCTTGTCCATGCCATCGGCCTGGCGCACCACATCCTGCACATAGCGCGCCGAGAGCAGATAGGATTGCTTGATGAAATCGAAAACCTCGTTCTCGCTCCAGGCGGCATCGCGGAAGCGGCGGTCACTGGCCTCGGCCTGGATTACCGGCTCGCTCTCAATGCCCATCATGCGGCGCGAGGTATTCTGCCAGAGGGTAACATAGCTCTGCCAGAAGCCCATCTGCGCCTGCATCAGCTTGGCCGGATTGTGCATCAGACGCGTGGTCATCTCCAGGAAGGCATTTGCGATGTTCATGCCATCGGCGGTGGGGCCATCCTGGTCTTGCTCCTGGCCCTGGCGGCGCAGCCAGTCCTGCACGATGCGCTGCGAGCGCTCGGCGATCTCGGCCATTGAATGGGTGAGCGCGGTCGGATCGGGCATTTTAAGGCCTTGTGCCTCGGCGCCGGGGGGCGTCTGCGAGGCATTGGCCTTGTCCGTGTTCGTCATGGCGGGACATCCTTTCGGCTTCTGCCGGGCGGGGTTGGGGCAGGCTGGTCGACCCCCACCGTTGGGAGCATCCTTTTCGGGCGAGGCAGAGGCGCGCTACACCTCTCGCCCGAGAGTCCGACAGGTCGCATTGATGGTCAATGACAGCAAGCCTCGCGCCAGCCATTCCACGCCTCGAACCGGCGTGGCGGGTGTGGCGCGCACATGCGCTACGCTCGGCGCGGCCGGATTTCTGGCCGCGTGCGCCTCCGGCCCGGTGCTGGCCCCGATCGACTGGTGGCATGACCTGCAAGGTGGCGCCATCGCCGAGCAGCGCCCGGCGCCACCCGGCAGCACTGACCCCTATCCACTGATCAGCTCTGTCCCACCCCAGCCGGCCGCCGTGGATCGCGCGGCGCTGGCCGCGACCAACCGCGATCTGCGTCAGGCCCGTGCCGAGGCCGACGATCTGAGCGCCCGATTCCCGGTTTCCCCCGCCATCCCCGCCATCCCCGCCATTCGGCCCGCCGCTCCGGTTGCGGCCGCTCCCGCGTCGGGAGCACCGAGTGCGAGTCTGGACGCGAAGGAAACCCAGGCCCTGCCCGCCGCGCCGCCGCCGCCCCCTGCTCTGGTGCCGACGCTGGGCCTGTCTGCCCCAGCCGGGCCGACTCCGGCCGCACGCGGTGCCGCCCCTGCGGCGCTGCCAGTCCTGCCCGCCGCGGCGCCGTCTCGCCCGGCGTTGGCAGGCGTCGTGATTCCGGCCAATCCCAGCAACTTGCTGGCCCGCCCAGCACAACTGCCTGGAACCGGTGCAAGCGAGATCAGCGTAACCTTTGATGAAGGCTCCTCCAGCCTGGCCCCCTCCATGAAGGCCCCGTTACAGCGCCTGGCGAGCCGGCGTGGCCATACGATCATGATCACCGGTCGGGGCGAGGCCACCGCCAATGCGCCATCCGCCCAGCAGGCCGCGCTGAACCTTGCTCTGGCACGCGCCCAGGTCATTGCCGAGGCGCTTGTGGCCGATGGTGTCCCGCGCGCGGCGCTGCGCCTGGATGCGCAGCCCGCTGGTCGCGGCGCGAGCATCCGTCTGCTAGACTGACGGGCTCACCCACTCTACTTCCTCCCACCCCCCACCTCTTTCCTCCCACCCCCGGGTCCGACAGGCCCGGCAACCCACCCGAAAGCTGCCCCATGGCCGAAGAATTTCATCGTATCCGCCGACTGCCGCCCTATGTGTTCGCCTCGGTGAACGCAGCTAAGGCGCGCGCCCGAGCGGCAGGGGATGACATTATCGACCTGGGCATGGGCAATCCGGACAGCCCGACGCCGCCGCATATCGTGGCCAAGCTGGTGGAGACGGTCGCCGATCCACGCACCCATCGCTATTCCACCTCGAAGGGCATTCCCGGCCTGCGCCGTGCGCTGGCTGGCTATTACGAGCGCCGCTTCGATGTGAAGCTGGACCCGGAGAACGAGGTGATCGTCACCCTCGGCTCCAAGGAAGGATTGGCCAATCTGGCCAATGCCATCACCAGCCCGGGCGATACGATCCTGGTGCCCAACCCGTCCTACCCGATCCATCAATTCGGCTTCATCATCGCCGGTGCCGCTGTGCGGTCCATTCCGGCGACGCCGGATGAGGAAATGCTGCATGCGCTGGAACGCGCGGTGAAACATTCCGTGCCGAAGCCTACCGCGCTGATCGTGAACTTCCCGTCCAACCCGACCTCCTATGTGGCGGATCTGGATTTCTACAAGGATCTGGTCGCGTTCGCGCGCAAGCACGAGATTTTCATTCTCTCTGATCTGGCCTATGCAGAAATCTATTTCGGCGACAAGATTCCTCCCTCGGTGCTGCAGGTTCCGGGGGCGAAGGACATCACGGTGGAATTCACCTCCATGTCCAAGACCTATTCGATGGCGGGATGGCGCGTTGGTTTCGCGGCCGGCAATCCGCGGCTGATCAATGCGCTGGCACGGATGAAATCCTATCTCGATTACGGCGCCTTCACGCCTATCCAGGTCGCTGCTGTCGCGGCGCTGAACGGGCCGCAGGAATGCGTGCAGCAGATGCGCGATCTCTATCGCGAGCGCCGCGATGTGATCGTGCGCGGTCTGAACGCCGCGGGCTGGGATATGCCAAGCCCGGAAGGCTCGATGTTCGCCTGGGCGCCGATCCCTCCGCGCTACGCGCATATGGGCAGTGTGGAATTCTCCAAGCTGCTGCTGGATCGTGCAAAAGTGGCGGTGGCACCGGGCATCGGCTTTGGCGAGCATGGCGACACGCATGTGCGCATCGGCTTTGTCGAGAACACGCATCGTCTGCGTCAGGCGGTCCGCAATATCCGCAACTTCCTGCATGCGGACTCCAATATCGCCATTCCCACCGATGAAGAAGTTCAGGAATTCTCAGCATGAGCCGCCCGCTTTCCGTTGCCGTTGCCGGACTTGGCACGGTTGGCGCCGGGCTGATCAAGCTCCTGCGCGATAATGCCGAGATCGTCGCCGCCCGCGCCGGCCGGCCGATCACGGTGACTGCCGTCTCCGCCCGCGACCGCACGCGTGACCGTGGCGTCGAGCTGGGCGGGTTGCGCTGGTACGAAGATCCGGTGGCTCTCGCCGATGATCCGGCTGTCGATGTCGTCGTCGAGCTGATCGGCGGGTCCGAAGGCCCGGCCAAGGCGCTGGCGCATGCCGCGATCAAGGCGGGCAAGCCGCTGGTGACGGCTAACAAGGCGCTGATCGCCGTGCATGGCACCGAACTGGCCGCCGAAGCCGAGGCCGCTGGCGTGCCGCTGGCTTTCGAGGCGGCGGTGGCCGGTGGCATTCCCGTCATCAAGGCACTGCGCGAAGGTCTTGCCGGGAACAATATCTCCCGTGTTGCCGGTATTCTGAACGGCACCTGCAATTACATCTTGACCACGATGCGCGAGCGCGGGCGCGAATTCGCCGAAGTGCTGCATGAGGCGCAGAAGCTGGGCTATGCCGAGGCCGATCCGAGTTTCGATATCGATGGCGTTGATGCCGCGCATAAGCTCGCGATCCTTGCAGCGATCGCCTTTGGCCGTCCGGTTGCATTCGATGCCGTGCATGTCGAGGGTATTCGACGGATCTCCGCGCTCGATATCGCTTTTGCCAATGAGCTTGGCTATCGCATCAAACTTCTGGGCATTGCGCGGCGCATCAATGGCGGCATTTCGGCGCGCGTGCATCCATGCATGGTGCCGGAGAAACTGCCGATCGCAAGGGTCGATGGCGTGTTCAATGCCGTCGTGGCAGAGGGTGATTTCGTCGGGCGGCTGATGCTGGAAGGCCGTGGGGCAGGGGCGGGGCCGACCGCGTCCGCCGTCGCCGCCGATCTGATCGACATTGCGCGCGGCCGTAGCGCCCCGGTCTGGGGTGCGTCCTCCGGTGCGCTGACGCAGATCCCCTCGATGCCGATGTCCGAGCATCTGGGCGCCTATTACCTGCGCCTGATGGTGGTTGATCGCGCCGGGGTGATTGCCGATATCACGGCCATTCTGCGCGACTACAACGTCTCGGTGGAAAGCATGCTGCAACGCGGGCGCAGCCCTGGCGAGGCGGTGCCGCTGGTGCTGATCACGCACGAGACGCGCGAATCCGCGATGACCGAGGCGCTTGCCCGTATCGCCGCGCTGAATTCGGTGGTCGAGCAGCCCACTATGATCCGCATCGAAGCCGCCTGATCAATAAACGTCCGATACCAAGCCGGAGAAGCACAACATGGATTCCGCCGACCGCCCCGAGGTGACCGCCGATCGCAACCTCGCCCTCGAACTGGTGCGCGTGACGGAAGCCGCCGCTTTGGCCTCCTCGCGCTGGATGGGCCGTGGTGAGAAGAACAAGGCCGATGGCGCCGCCGTCGAGGCGATGCGCAAAGCCTTCGACAGCGTCTCTATCAATGGCACGGTGAAGATTGGCGAAGGCGAGATGGACGAGGCGCCGATGCTCTATATCGGCGAGAAGGTCGGTTGCGGTGGGCCCGAAATGGATATCGCCGTCGATCCGCTCGAAGGCACCACCATCGTCGCCAAGGGCGCGCCGAATGGCATGGCTGTCGTGGCTCTGGCCGATAGCGGCAACTTCCTGCACGCGCCGGATATCTACATGGACAAGATTGCCGTGGGCGCCGGCCTGCCCGACGGCGTGGTCGATCTGGATTTCTCGGTTGGCGAGAACCTGCGCAACCTGGCGCGCGCCAAAGATTGCGAGATTGCCGATCTGGTCGTCTGCATTCTCGAACGTGACCGCCACAAGGATCTGATCCGCCAATGCCGTGACGCAGGTGCGCGCATCATGCTGATTGGTGATGGCGACGTCTCCGGGGTGATCGCAACTGCGCTGCCGGAAGCGGGCGTCGATATCTACATGGGCTCGGGCGGCGCGCCAGAAGGCGTGCTGGCGGCGGCGGCTTTGCGGTGCACCGGCGGGCAGATGCAGGGCCGCCTGCTGTTCGAGAATGAGGAACAGATCGAGCGCGCGCGCTCCATGGGCGTGACCGATCCGAACCGCAAATACAGCATTCTCGACATGGCGCGCGGCGATGTGATGTTTGCCGCGACGGGTGTCACCACTGGCCCGATGCTGCGCGGTGTGCGCCGTTTCGGCCATGGCGCGGTGACCCATTCGATGGTGATGCGGAGCAAGTCCGGCACGGTTCGCTATATCGAGGCGCATCACAACTTTTCCACCAAGACCTGGGGCGATCACTGATCGTTCAGCGCCGCACACCCGGTCCGCAAGGATACGGGCATGGATAGCGTGACGCCGGAGATCGCCTTCGGCGTCACCGCCAGTGCCAGCGGCCGCCGCTGGATCTGGCGGCGCGGCGAGGAGCGGCTCTCGCTCGGTATCGCTCAGCAACTCGGTGTGCCGGAAATCGTCGGCAGATTACTGACCGCGCGTGGCGTCGGCATTGACGATGCGGCGCATTTTCTCAGCCCTACCCTGCGCGCCCTGATGCCCGATCCCTCCGTGATGCAGGATATGGACGAGGCAGCGGAACGTCTTGCGCGCGCCGTGATCGCGGGCGAGAAAGTTGCCGTATTCGGCGATTACGACGTCGATGGCGGCTGCGCCGGCGCGCTGATGGCCTCGCTGTTGCGCGGGCTTGGGCTTGATCCCATCACCTATGTTCCCGATCGCATCGCTGAAGGCTACGGGCCGAATCCCATCGCGATGCGCGCCCTGGCCGATCGAGGCGCCAGCCTCGTTATCTGTGTGGATTGCGGCACATCGGCGCATGAGGCGCTGTCGGTGATCCATAATCGCGCCGATATCATCGTGCTCGATCACCACAAGGCCGATGGCCCGACGCCGCAAATTTTGGCGACGGTCAATCCAAACCGGCTTGAGGATACGTCGGGCTTACGCGCGCTGTGCGCGACCGGCGTGGCCTTTCTCACTGCCGTGGCCACTGTACGGGCACTGCGCCGTGCCGGGTTCTTCGCCAATCGCGCCGAGCCCAATCTGCTGCACATGCTGGACCTGGTGGCGCTGGCCACGGTCTGCGACGTCATGCCGCTCTCGGGCCTCAACCGCGCGCTGGTGGCCCAGGGGCTGAAAGTGATCGGCTCACGTGCCCGCCCTGGCATCGCCGCCCTGCTGGACGTCGCCCAGGCCCGCGAGACGCCCACGGCGTTCACCTGCGGCTTCGCGCTCGGACCTCGCATCAATGCCGGCGGCCGCATCAGCGAGCCCGATCTCGGCATGCGCCTGCTGCTCACCGAGGATGAGGACGAAGCCCGCGCCCTTGCAGCCACGCTGGACGCCGTCAACCGCCAGCGCCAGCAGGTGGAGGCCGGCATTCTCGACTCCGCCATGCTGATGGCCCAGGGGCAGAGCGACGAGGGCAATCCGGTGCTGCTGCTGGCAGGGCCAGACTGGCATCCCGGCGTGGTCGGCATTGTCGCCGGCCGCGTGAAGGAGAAATTCAACCGCCCGACCTGCGTGGGCGCCTTGCAGGATGGTCTGGTGAAAGGTTCCGCGCGCTCCGTGCCAGGGCTCGATCTTGGCACCGCCATCATAGCCGCCCGCCAGGCGGGTATCCTGTTGACCGGCGGCGGCCACGCCATGGCGGCCGGCTTCTCGCTGCGGGCCGATCGCCTGGCCGAGTTCCACAGCTTCATGAACGAACGCCTAGCCGGCGCGTCATCGCTACCCTCGGCCGCGGACCTTGCCGTGGAGGCCACCGTCACGGTGCCAGGCGCCACCACCGAGCTCGCCGGCGAAATCGGCCGTCTCGCCCCCTTTGGCGCCGGCAACGAGGAGCCGGTCATTGTGCTTCCCCGTGTGCGCGTCATCCGCGCTGACCGAATCGGCAAGGACGGCAACAGCCTGCGCGCCTTCATCGAAGGCGAGGGGGGCGGGGCCCGTCTGAAGGCGCTCTGCTTCCGCCTCGGCGACGGTCCGCTGGCGCAATTGCTGCTGGCGCGCGAGCGAATCCCGCTGCATCTGGCTGGCTATTTGCGTGCAGAGACCTGGAACGGCCAGACCACGGCCAGCTTCTTCATCAGCGACGCAGCCCAGGTCTGAGTCGAGCGAAACTCAGATTATGCCCAAAGCGCCGGCGCCAAGCTTGACCGGTGCGCCCCG
>CANJOG010000096.1 GCA_947475475.1 Acetobacteraceae bacterium | reverse complement strand
TCATTGGATCGGACGCGCATTCGCCGAAATACTGGCCTGCCTCCTTCATCAACTACATCAATACTTTCGGTCAGGATAAGGTGATCTTTGGCACTGACTTCCCGATCCTGCCCTTTGGCAATACACGCGCGCAGATCGAGGAATTGGGGCTGCGGCCTGGGCCGAAGAAGAAGTTCCTGCGGGACAACGTGCTGCGCATCTATGGTCTTGGCAACACCGTGGCAGGCGGCGAGGCGACCGGCGCATGAATCTCGCGGATGCGCTGGACATCAATGCGCGCGCACGTCCCGATCACCCCGCGCTGGAAGATGCCGTGCGGCGCCTCGATCATGCATCGCTCGCCCGGCTGGTACGGCAGAGTGCCGCGCATCTCGGCGATCTCGGACTTCGCCCCGGCGATATTGTCGGGCTCTGCCTGCCCGATTGCATCGATCATGTCGTCCTGATCTACGCTTTGGCGCGCGCCGGGCTGGTGTTGCTGCCGATGGACTGGCGTTGGACTCCGACCGAGCAGGATAATGTGGCGCGGCATTTCGGCGCCCGCGCAGTGATCGCCTTGCCCGGACACGCGCCGGTCGGCGGGGCGCGCATGATAACACTCGATGAGGACTGGCATTCCTTGGTGGCGCGCGCGCCTGCCGATCGCGACTTTCCACATGATGGCGACGCACCGCTGCTGCTCTCGCTTTCATCGGGCACCACCGGCCGGCCGAAAGGGCCGATGATCGCGCATCGCCATATGCTGCGCCGGTTCTGGACGCATTGGATCAATCTCGGCCTGAATGCGCAGGATCGCTATGTCTGCGCTACGCCACTCTATTTTGGCGGCGGCCGTACTTTTACTATGTCAGTGCTCTTCGCCGGCGGCACGGTGATCATGGCGCCGCCGCCGCATGAGGGAGATGCCTTGCCGGCGACCATTGCGCGGGTGCAGGCGACCAGCCTGTTCATTGTGCCCACGCAGTTGCGCGGATTGATGAATCTACCCCCCGCGCAGTCGGCGCCATTGCGTGGGCTGAAACTGTTGCTGTCCAGCGGTTCGGCTTTGCATCCCGAAGAGCGTGGCGCCATTCGAGAAAATCTCTGCCCGCGCTTCTTCGAATACTACGCCTCGACCGAGGGAGGTGGCGTGTCGCTGCTGACACCCGAGGACCAGCTTCGCTACACCGACTCAGTCGGGCGTCCGGTCTTTGCAGTAGAGGTCGAGGCGGTGGATGACAGCGACATGCCGTTGCCCGCAGGACAGATCGGAGCGCTACGCTATCGTGGCCCGGGTGTTGCGGAAGGGTTTCACAATGACCCGGAGGCCTCGCGCGAGGCGTTCCGGCAAGGCTGGTTCTATCCTGGCGATCTCGGCGAAATCGACGCACACGGCTACATCTTTCTCCGCGGCCGTCGGAAGGACATGATTATTCGCGGCGGGGTGAACATCTACCCGGGCGAAATCGAAGGTGTTCTCGCCAGTCACGACGCGGTTGCCGACGCTGCGGTGGTGGCATGGGCATCACCACGCCTCGGTGAAGAAGTCGCGGCCTTCGTGGTACTCCGCGCACCCGTCGAGGAAGCCGCGTTGATCGCCTGGTGCCGTGGGCGGCTCGCCCCTTACAAGGTGCCCGTTCGCGTCGGCACGCTCGACACACTGCCGCGTAACAGCGGGGGCAAGGTGCTGAAGCAGGAGCTCGTTGCGCTGTTGCCGCCGCGCTGATCAGCTTGCCGGCCCGCGGCCCGCATGTGCAGAATGACGCATCCATTCGGAGGCTCCGCGCAATGACGGCGCAAGTACCAGAACAAGAACAGGAACTGGAGCAGGCGCTGCGCCTGCTGTTGACCGCGCGTCTCGGTCCGGCTGCCAGCAGCGCGGAGATTGATGGTGCGGTGACGGAATCCAGCCTGCTGGCGCGCGAGGTCGCTGGGTTGCGTGCGCTGCTTGGGCCTGCGGATGCGCCGGGCGCGTTTGACCGTACTTCCGGCGCGGCATGAGCGCGAAGCTGCACCGCCTCGATATTCGCGGCCTCGCCGCGGCGCTGCGCGACGGCGTCACGGTGCGGCAGGTGACAGAGGCGATGCTGGCACGGGCGGAGCGGCTCGGGCCGGCACTCAACCTCTTCACGGAAATCTGGCCAGAGGCCGCACGAACTCGCGCCGATGCGCTGGATCGCGCCGGACCTGGCCCGTCCCCGCTCTGGGGCGTGCCGATGGCGCACAAGGACCTGTTCGCCCGCCCAGCACGCCAGCCGAGTTGCGGGGTCAGCGCATCCACCGGCACCAAGGATCTGCCTCCGGCGCCTGTCCTGGCGCGCCTGGAGGAGGCCGGGACAGTCGAACTTGGCGCCGCCAACCTCGCGGAGTTTGCCCTTGGCACGACCGGGACAAATGAATTCATGGGCGACGTCGGCAATCCGTGGAACCCGGCATACTGCACCGGCGCGTCGTCGTCGGGTTCCGGCGCGCTGGTCGCGGCCGGCGTGGCACATGCGTCGCTGGGGACGGATTCAGGCGCCTCCTGCCGGTTGCCGGCGAGTTTCTGCGGCGCCGTCGGGCTCAAGCCAACCCATGGCGCCATTCCAACGGACGGTGTGTTTCCCCTTGCCTGGTCGCTCGACACGGTGGGATTGCTGACACGCACGGCGCAGGACTGCGCGCTGGTGTTCGAGGCGATGGGCGGTCCCATGCAAGGAGCCACTACGCGGCCGGTGATCGGGGTGCCCCGCAGCTATTACGGCGACCACGCCGTGCCGGAAGTTGTGCAAGCGTGGGAGCGTGCGGCGCGCGTGATGGAGGCAGCGGGGTACCGCGTCATCGACGTCGATGTGGTGGAAACGCAGGAAATCCGCACGCTCACCCGGCTGATCATGCGCAGTGAGGCCGCGTCCGTGCATAGACTGGCGCTGCGGGCACGGCCTGAGAACTACCCGCTTGCGGTAAGGCGCTTCATCTCCGGCGGCGAGGGGGTTTTCGCGACTGATTATGTCGATGCGCAGCGCCTGCGCGGTGTTTTGCGGAGTGCCGCTGTGACGCGGAATTTTTCGCACGCCGACGTGTTGCTGACTCCGACCTGTCCGGTGCTGCCGCCTCGCTACGCCGCCATCGCCGATGCCGCCGACGCGCAGGCCTGGCGCACCGTGGCATTGCTGGCGCAGTACACGCAGCCGGCCTCGTATTTCGGCTTTCCCGCCCTGTCCGTGCCGTTTGGGATTTCCACCAACGGGCTGCCCATCGGCATGCAATTGATCGGCCGGCCCAATAAAGAAGCGCAGATTTTCGCTTCCGCGCTTGCGTTGCAGGCAGAATGGGAGAAGCTGGATCTCTGGCCTGGATTTGCCGCCTGAATGCCGCATCCGGATTACGGCTCGCCATCGCGGCGGCCGGACCACCGGAATTACACACACGAAGGAGACTGCACGATGCCCAACGCCGTGTTTTCCCGACGCGCCCTGCTCGGCGCTGCCTGTGCAGCCCCGCTCGCCGGCTCCGCGCGCCATGTCCTCGCGCAGGGTTTGCCAGAGGTCGTCTTTCTCACGCCATTTGGCCAGATCCCGGCCTATGCACCCGATTATGTCGGGGTTGGCGGCGGGTTCTTTGAAAAGAATGGCATCCGCGTCCGCATTGTCGGCGGCAATGGCTCGGCCGCAGCGATCCAGCAGGTGGTTGCGGGGCAGGCGCTGGTTGCGCGCACAGGGGGCATTGATGTGGTGCGCGCCGTCTCCGGCGTTGGCGCACCGGTGCGGGCGGTCGGCACGATTGCGCATACCACCACCTTCAAGGTGATCAGCGCCGCCGATGCACCGGTCAAGGGACCGGCCGATCTGGAAGGCAAGACTGTCGGGATCGTCTCGGCCGGTGGCGGCACGGAGAATTATCTCGACATCATGCTGGCCCGCGTGGGGACGAAGAAGGAATCGGTGAAGCGTCAGGTGGTCGGAAATTCGCCGGGTGCATTCGATCTGGTGAAATTGAAGCGGCTGGACGCCTTCATCGCCGATACCGGCGTCGCCATCCAGCTGCGCGCGCGCAATGAGCCGATTTTTGTGCTGGATATTGACCCGTTCGCGTCCATCCCAGGTCAGGTCTATGTCGCCTCCGACGAGGGGATCGCCAAGAATGGTCCGCAGATCCTGGCCTATCTGCGTGGCATCCGCGCCGCCATGCAGGCGATCGCCGCCGATGCGAGTGGCGAGATGATGTTGAAGGCGATGCAGCCTTTCAATCTCGCCGATCTGAAAAATCCCCCAGCGGTGGTAACCACGGTACGCGCCGAGGAAGAACTCTGGGAGGCGCGCGGCAAGGACAATATCGTGCGCATCATCCCCGAAGCCTGGCAGCGGGGCTGGCAGGAAATGCAGGCAGCCGGGCTCGCCAACGCAGGCGATCCGTCGCGCGCCTTCACAACGGCGTTTTCCGACCAACTGTGAGTGTTGCCGTCGCCTGCCAGGGAATAGGCAAAAGCTACGCGAGCCGCAGCGGTATTGTGGAAGCGTTGGCGCCGGTCGACCTGACGATCGGCGCCGGCGAATTCATTGTGCTGATTGGGCCATCGGGATGTGGCAAGACGACATTGCTGCGTATTCTTGGCGGCCTGCTGGCGCCAAGCGCCGGAACGTTGGGCCTGAAGCCGGGCGCCGATGGACGGCAGAATATCGGCTTTGTCTTTCAGGCGGCTAATCTGTTGCCCTGGCTGAGCGTTGAAGAGAATGTAGCGCTACCGCTGAAGCTCAAGCACGAGGGGCGGGCCAAGCGTCTGACCCGTGCGCGTGAGCTCTGCGCCCAGGTGGGTCTGGCAGGTTTTGAACGCAGCTGGCCGCGTGAACTTTCCGGCGGCATGCAGCAGCGCGGCGCCATTGCGCGGGCGCTGGCCGACGATCCGGCCTTGTTGCTGATGGACGAACCATTTGGCGCACTGGATGCATTGACGCGCACGCGACTCAATCAGGAACTGGAGCGGCTATGGCTGGCGCGCGGGGCGACGGTGGTGCTGGTGACGCATTCCATCTCTGAAGCGGTGATGCTGGCGGATCGGATTGTGCTGATGTCGCCACGGCCCGGCCGCATTCAGGCAGTGGTAAAGGTGCCTTTTCCCAGGCCACGCGACCCCGCACTGGAAGGCACGGTGGAATTCCAGGCGATTGCCAGCGAATTGCGCGCGCGGCTGGGAGAGACGTCGTGAGCGGCGCGGCGCGCCTGCTGCCCGGCCCAATCGGCGTCGTGCTGTTTCTCGCACTTTGGCAAATCTATTGCGCGACATCCGGCATTTCGCCGCTGCTGCTGCCGACGCCCCTGCAGGTTCTGCGCGCCTTTGTCGAAGTGATGGGCGAGGCGCCAACCTGGAACCATCTGAGCTACACGCTTGGCGAAACCCTGGCCGGTTTCGGAATCGCCCTGGTGGTCGGCGTGGTGCTGGGCTGGTTGATCGCGAGTTCCCTGCTGCTGGAGCGCGCGGTGCATCCATTTGTCGTCGCCAGCCAGATTGTGCCGAAAGTGGCGCTGGTGCCGCTCTTTGTGTTGTGGTTCGGCTTTGGCCCGACCTCCAAAGTGGTCGTCTCGGCGGTGATCGCCTTTTTCCCGATCATGACAAATACGCTGCTCGGCCTACGCTCGGTCGATCCAGGGCACGACGATGTGTTCCAGGCGCTGCGTGCAACGCGCTGGCAGCGCTTCTGGCAATTACAATTGCCGAGCGCGATGCCCGCCATCCTCGCCGGTATGGAAATGGCGGTGGTGTTGGCGACAATCGGCGCCGTCGTGGGCGAGTATCTCGGTGGCAGCGACGGACTTGGCTATTTCGCCGTCGCGACAATGAATGCGTTTCAGACTGATAGGCTGTTCGCCATCATCATGTTGCTCACCTTGATGGGCTTCATCCTCTATCTCGCCATCGCCGCGCTGCGGCGGGTGATTTTGCCCTGGCAGCGCAAAGCGGTGGGAGAATAGCCCGACGCAGCTTGCAGCTATCGCATCACGCTGACATGGGCGGCGGTGATGCGCCAGCCTTGCGGCGTCCGGAGCAATGTTTTGGATTCCCGGCCGATGGTGTCCTGGCCGGGCCGGCGATAGCAGGTGTTGGCGGTCGCGAAATCCCGCCCATAGGTTGTGATGACGGTATCGATCAGGTCGCGGGTGAAGGCGCCCAGAGTGCGTGCAGCCCGAAAGGCAGCAATCGCCTCCCAGCCGATAAGGTTCTCGCCGATCCCGTAGCGCACCGTCTGCGGCGAGTTCCAGAACAGTTCGTCCAGGACAGGAACGTCATTGGACAGCAGCGCCACCTCATAGCGCTCGAATACCGCGCGCACCTCCGCCACGACCTCCGGCAGGTTGATCTCCATCTCGTTTGTCTCCTCATGCTTTTCCGCAACGCAGCATTGACCGCTTGACCAAGACTCCGCAATCTCCCCGACAGTGGCGCGGATCGTGCCGCCAGAGGGGAATCACGTTGGGCGTGGGCGAGCAGTCAAGTACCGCGCGGATTGTCGTCGTCCGCGATGGCACGGTGTGGACCGGCGGCACATCGCCGCGCGTGATGCGCGCCGATGTGGTGATCGCGGACGGCGTGATCGCCGCTGTTGAACCTCGCTGGAACGGCCGCTGTGACGAGGAGATCGACGCCGGTGGATGCCTTGTCGCTCCCGGCCTGATCAATGCCCATGTGCATCCGGGCACCTCACCGCGGTCGCGCGGCCTGGCAGAGGATTGCGACATCCTCGAGGACGGCGCCTTCTACCACATGACCGTGCCCGTGCAGATGCTTGGCCCCGAGGCGCTGAGCGCGGACGATATCGCGGCGATCACCGCCTGGGATTGCGCCGCCATGCTGCTGGGAGGTGCGACCACCATCGTGGCGGAATATTTCGGCAGCGCCGCGCACTGGCCCGGCCTTGCCGAAAAGCTCAGGTTCCGCGCCCAGCTTGGCCTGACCTATCCGAACCGGCTCGGCGCGATCGGGCATGCCAAGGATGGCCGTATTGTCTCCGATGGCGGGGCCGACGTGGCGGCTGATTTTGCCGCGGCGCTGCGGCTGCATGAGACGCATAATGGCGGGCTGGACGGGCGGCTGCGCGTGCATCTGTCGCCGCATGGTCCCGATACCGTGCCCGAGGAAATCCTACGCGCCACCAAGCAGGAATGTGCGGCGCGTGGCATTCAT
>CANJOG010000095.1 GCA_947475475.1 Acetobacteraceae bacterium | reverse complement strand
TATGGGCAGTATCGCCGTCCAGATCGATATAGACATTCCTCAGTCCAAACTGCGAGCAATCGAAAAGTTCGCGAAGTTTAACTACGATAATCCTGGCGAACTCCGAGCCCAGACCCTGGAAGGCGCCATGATGTTCGACGCCATCCGGATGATAGATCGAGGCGATCAATTCTTCATCCAATCGATCGATACCACGGCAATAGCGATAGAGGACTTCCTTGATCTCTTCCTTGTCCAGATGATCACGCAGCCGCTTTTCCAAATCGCCGCTCATATCCGCCCCTCAATGTAATCGGTGATGATTTCGTGAAAACGCTGGATACGTGCTTCCTGCCGGCTCAGCCGGGCGTGATCGAAGCCCGACGATCTCACGCCCTGTTGTTGTGCCATCATCACACTCATATCCTGATCGAAAACCGGTGAGATCGGCCGCTCGCCGTAGCGGAATTTCTCATGTTCGGCCTCGGGCAAAGCCGCCCCACCCGGTTCAGGGCGATGGAATGCCCAATGGTCGAAATAGCATTTCTCCGGATCGGTTGGGTGCGGCTCGGCCCGCAGCATTAGGAAGCGGTCCGGATGCATGGTGAAGGTGACATTTGGGAATAATGTGAAATGATGCGCATCGGTTAGTTGCCGATCCGCCAGGCGGGCGTAGAATTTTCGGCCGCGGGATGGACCAAGTTCGCGCATCCGCTTCTGCACTGCCGTCCGTGCCTCGCGAGCGCGGCCCTCGAATTCCGCGGGATCGTAATCCCACCGCACCAGCACGTCTCGTAGCATCGTCGAGACGCGATCGACATACGGCTCCTTCCGCGAGGTGGTGACACCTTGCATCACCATCAGATTATGGCCGCCATCGAAGAGAGCAAACTCGGTATTCTTATAATCTTCGTCGAAGAATCCGCCGAGTTGCGGATGGATGGTCGGTAAATGGTAGGATTCATTGAAATTGTCGCGCACGAGCTTCCAATTGCACGCGAGTTCAATGCGCTGGTAAGCGGTGCGGACCAATCCGTCGAGTTCGTAGCGATCGAGCTCCTGCTTGATCGGACCTAGCCATTCGGCCAGCGTCGGAGCATTCGGGTCAAGATTGAACCAGACGAAGCCATGCCATTCCGCCGCCGGCAATTCCTTCAGCCGCAACGTGCCGCAGAGCGGACCATCTGCGAAATCCTCCGGGTCCTGCATATCAACCAGCAGACCATCGGTACTGAATTTCCAGCTATGATATGCACACGTGAAACCATCGCCGCCGCCCACGTCCCCCCAGACAAGGCGGTTGCCGCGATGCGGGCAGACATTGTGGAAGGCGCGCACACCGCCACCTTTCTGCCGCACGACAAGCACTGACTCGTGGCCCAATGAATGCACGACATAGTCGCCAAAATCTTCGAGATCAGCGGAGATGCCCGCGATATGCCAGACCCGACGGAAGACGTGGCGCCGCTCTTGCTCCGCAAAGTCGCGGCTGAAATAGCGCTCCCCGGTGATTGGATCACCCCTCAGCCTACGATCCGCCGCCAGCAATGCCGATCCATGCAGACTATCCACCATTTCCTCCGTACAGACGTGCGTCCTGATGCACTGGCATAGTCCTATCCCCTGCGCTCCGCCGTAACAGCCGCTTCCACCGCCGTTCCCTTGAAGAAATCAGGATTCACCGATGTCCAGAGTTTCACTGGATTGGCAAAAACAAAATCCCGAAAATCCGCCTCGCTGATGCGTCCATATTCGACCGATTCATACGCTTCTTCCAATGCTTCGGCGATTTCCGGCACGTCGAAATGCCCGATATCGGAACCATAGACAGCATTCAATTTGGCATTCAGCGGATTACGCTTCGGATCGAAAGCAACGCCGGTCATCGGATCATCGCCCTCGCACCCGAAGGAGAAGGAACGCAGGAAGAGATCATGGAATTCCTCAATTCCTGTGATTCCAAGATGCTCGAATTCATCCAGTGTGGACGGGTCCTCGCGGACCGAGTACATCTGCGTGCGTAGCAGGTCCTCGGGTCTATCAGGCGCGAATTTTCCGTCCACCCAGCGGTCTCCATACCGCCGGCAGAGTTCGAAATAGGCGCCACGGTCCAGCAGATCCGGGTCAAGCTTGGCCAGTGCGCCAACATTGCGCTTCTTCCAGTGCCCGACCAGATCGGCGAAGAGCGACGCCGCCCAGCCAGCGCCACCTTCGAGAAATGCGAAGCGCAGAGTCGGAAAGCGCCGCGTGACGCCCCCCATGAACAGGGACTTACAGACGGCTTCGGCCGCTGACGAAAAATGTCCGATATGGTTGTAGGTAAAGTTCGAGATGGAAGAACGGAAGAACATGTTCATCCCATGCGAGTGAAATGTCGGCACGACGCCCAGTTCCACGCATTTTGCCCAGAGCGGATCGTAATCATATTCGCTGTCAATGCCATAGGTGTCGCACCAGAACACCTGCGGGAATTCAGCGGCTCGGTTGCGAATGGGGCGGCGCACGAAGCTCGGAATTGTAATCGCGCGATAGCCCAGAACTTTCACGCAATACTCAAGTTCAGCAATGGCTTCCTCAGGCGTATGCGCGGGAACGACAGCGACAGGGATGATCCGGTCGGAAAATTCGCCGTACATATCGCGATGCATGATATTCGCGCCCCGGCAGGCAGCAAAACGAATATCGGGATCGGAAATCATTCCATCGGTGATAGTCCAGCCCGCAAAAAGAACCGATACATCGAGCCCAGCCTCCGGCAACCGTTCATAGAGCAGGCGTGGTAACTGCGCGGTCGCAAGATCGCGCGCATTGCCGGTCGGCAAGCCCCACCATCCCGGCCGCGGTGTGCGGTTGGCCCGCCGTTCGTCCCAGGAGGAGGCGTACCAGCCGGGCCCCAGATTGACGTTGTGCTTGCCCTCCGCATAGCGCTGTGCCATGGCGACGCCACCCGCTTGGGCCATGTAATCCAACAGTACATGCATGAGATCGATCGAATGCCCATCCGAATCAATCACAGGATGGGATAGCTGCGCCCGAATCGACGCAGAGTGAGACATGCTGGAATGGGACACAGCAGACACGGGATCTTCCTCCGCACGTTTCTTTTGGGCCTCCTGGAAGCAAGGCGACCGATACCGGGCGACTTCACCGCTCAGGCCCAGCATTGTCACTCGACAGATGCTTATACAAGTGTATCATTGGCCGGGTTAGATGCAAGCAGCACCATGCAAGTCTACCACGTCCGATGCGGTCATGCCCCAGTTGCTTGAAGTCCGGTCTGCTGACAAGGGAAGTTCTGGCGGGGCGCCTTGCAACTTAAATCAGGCTGTCAAAATGACCGCCTATATTGTGGGGAGATGAATATCCAATGCTGACACTCCAACGCCGCCGGCTTCTGCAAGCCGGCCTCGCAACTGCCGGTGGGGCCAGTACGCTGGCCTATTCGAATCGGGTTCGTGCGCAGGCGCTTCAACCGATCGAAATCCCGATCCTGATGTCACTCAGCGGATTTGCCGAATCCATGGGTTCCCAGGTTGCAAAAGGCTCCGATCTCACAGCGGAATACATCAACAGCCAGGGCGGTATCCTCGGCCGGCAGATCAAGCTGCGCTATTTCGACGACAAGGGCCGCCCGAATGATGCCGCGGCTGCCGCGCGCGAAGCAATCAGCGCTGGATTTACCCTGATCGGTGGCGGGTTGCTGACCTCGTCCATTCTCGCCGTGCAATCGATCTTGAAGGAAGCCAATGCGGTGATGATCTCGCCGTCCGGCTCCGGCGTAACCTTCACTTCCGAGAATTACAGCCCCAACCTTTTCAACTGCATGGAAAACGACTACCTGCGCGCCCGCTCCATGGCCAAGGTCGCGGCAGAGAAATTTCCTCATATCACAAGCTGGGCCGGGGTGTTTTCCGATCAGTCGAACTACTTCCAGGTCTATGAAATCTTCTCCAAATTTGCCGCGCAGGATTATGCAGCGAAGGGCATCAAGGTGACCTTCGCGCCGCCCGTCACCGGCAAGTTCGGCAATCCCGATTGGCGTACGCAAGTCACTCAATTGATGAACACGAATGCCGAAGGACTGTTCCACACTGTCGCCGGTGGCGATTCCCTCACCTTCTGGCAGCAGGCCCGGCCGATGGGTATTTCCACCCGCTTCAAGGCGGTGATAGATCAGTCGCTCGATTTCGTCTTCATGAAATCACTGAAGCGCAACATGCCGAACAATCTCTGGACTCTGGTGGGCTGGTATCCCGGCCTCTACAAAGACAACAAGATGGCCCAAGGCTACTATGATCTCTACAAATCCCGCACCGGCGATGCCTACCCGTCGCAATTCATCCAGTACGGCAATTTCGCCGTATCGGTGATTGCCTCGGCCATCGAGGCGGCGAAGGGAAAGACCGACACCGCCTCGATCATCGCCGCCACCGAAGGGCTGAAGCTTGAGACAATCAAGGGGCCGGCACGTATCCGCAAGGAAGATCACCTCTGGATCGGCGACATCAATCTTGTGAACTATGCGCCGAGCGATGATGACATCGGCTTCAAGGTTGTCGATAGCATCAAAGTCTCCGCTGAACAGATCCTGCCGCCAGTCAATCCCGGCAAGCCCTTCACATTCTGAGTCAACCACGCGCTATCGGAGAGGGCGGCACAGGAATTCCAGTGCCGCCTTTTCCATTTCGGCCTAATTTTCGCCTTGCGTCGCGGATTCCAGCAATGCGCGGAATCCGCCTGAAAAATACGGCACCATCGTGCGCATGATGCCGTCCAGATCGTTTGCCCTGCAATGTCCGCCGGAAAGCCGATCGATTGACCCTTCGCCGGCGATGAACTGGATGATCGCCGCATTGAGAAAATGACTCGCCCAGAGCACATGCTCACGCGGGGCCAGGGGGTAGATGGTGGCTGCAATATCGACGAAGCGCACGCGCACCGGATCATAAAGTTGCTGAAATGGCTTCAGGAATGCCTGTTCCTGCTTGATATTCGCGGCGCGCGCCAGCAATTGCATGTAATTTCGCCAACCCGGACCGCGCTGTGAGAGTTTCTCAACCATGGGGGCGAAGAACGCGCGGACAAGTTCCTCAATCGCGGGCGGTCCCGGCGCGGCATGTGTCACCGTCGCATCAAGCGCGGCCGTCATCTCGCCAATATGCTCATCCGCCCGCCGTGCCACCACCTGGCGGAACAGTTCTTCCTTGGTACCGAAATAATAGGTCGCGAGTCCAAAAGGAACTTTTGCCACGCCAGCAATGTCGCGCAGCGAGGCGCCATCATAGCCATGGGTGGCAAACAACTCCTCGGCGGCATCCAGCAACCTGTCACGTGTTGTGAGTTGCATCTCCGCGGAGATCCTGGCCTGCCGTCCGGCTCCAGCCTGCTTCGCCATACGCCTATCTTTCGCCTCTCATGCCTGCGATGCGGCCTGCAAATGCCGCATGGAAAACATATGCGCCGGATCGCGGATTTCCTGAATCTCGATGATATTTCCAGCCACATCCTGGCCATACACGGCCCCGATCGGTCCGAAATCACCCGGCGGTCCGTTGAAGCGCATACCAAGGCTCAGCAAGGCCGCGTGGCGCGCATCGATTCCAGTCACATCGTAGCAGACATGGGTCATGCCGGCATCGCACGCCCTGAGTGGCGACGCCGTGGCACTTTCCTGGCTGATTTGGAGTTCAGCATTGCCGGCTTGAAGCAGAAACTTCCCGTCGCCTTCGCGTAGAGTGGACAGGCCGAAAGCCGCGCGGTGAAAATCGGCAAGACCTTGAGCATCGCGGCTGCGCAGCATCACCCTGCCTAGCGCGGCCACACCCGGCGTATCGCCCGCGCGTTCCGCTTCCACGACGATGCGATTGCCATCCGGATCAGCAATCTCACCGATCTCGCCCGCGCAGCGTAAGACGATACCGGCATATGGTGGCAGCGCCACAGCACCAGGCGCGCTGCCGAGGGGCTGGTCATATTGGAAAAGTTCCAGATAAAAATTGCCACCACGCAACATGGCGGAATGGCCGATCGTCCTGTCCAGCCCAACCACGCGGTCAATCAATGGCTCATCCCGCCAGCTTCGTTGCCGCACTTCGGCAAAGCCAAACCGCTTCGTATAGAAGCCGATCAGCGCAGCGATATTGCGCGTGGCAATAGCGACATGGTGGAAGGAATGGGCGGGAAGGGGGGTGCTCATGGGGCGTGCTCCAATGCATCAAGGCGCCAGTCGATCACAATCCGGCGTGATGTGAATCTCCACCCATCGCGGCCCCCGACGAACCGATCCAGCGCGCGGCCCGCATGGTGGCGTGCCAGGCCGCCGCCAGTGTCGCCGGTCAGAAAGATGTAGGATTCTACAAGCGCTTCGTCACCGCTGATGGCGACGCATTCATTGGCGGTGCTCGCTCTCCAGTCGCCCGCCTTGGCGGCGAGACTTGCAGCGACCACGAAGGCATCTCCCTTTGTCTCACCAATCTCCATCTCTCCCGCCACACAAAAGAGTGATCCCATCAGCGCCATATCTCCGGCATTGAAGGCCTCGCACCATAGAGCGAGCAGATCGGCGATCTGTTCACCAGCGAGGGCTGTGTGTAACGCCGCGTCTTCCATCATTCTCACAGTGTCCCGGCGAGATACTTGTCGATCGTCTGGTGCAGATGCCGTGTGCGCACTTCCTGGTAGTTTGCCAACGTCTGTGCGCGTTTTCCCATCGTATAGAAACCTTCCTGTTGTAGAAGAAGGTTTCCAGTATCCTGGTCGAAGACGTGGCCGAAGGCCTGGCCGAGTTCCGGGATGGATGTAAAGCTGTCAGCCGGCCCAAGCTCCTGCAACATCGCCGCCTCGGGCCGTGTGCCATCGCGTCCCACCGGCCGCAATAGCATGATCTCGAATGTCGAGCGGTCCGGATCATTCGCCACCGGCAGGAATCGATAGACCATGGAGAGAAGAAATGCCGGAAAAATCATCATGTTCGGGAAAAGGTGATATTCGATCGTATCCACCACCTCAGCATCGGCAAAGCCTGAGAGATCGACATTATACGCCGCTTCCGTGGTGCGACGGAAATGCGCTGTCATCACATCGCGCGCTGTCCCGCCCGGCTGGACGACGAGCTTTTCGCCAGTCTGCGTGCGTGCATCACCGGAGAGGAAGTCGAGAATCTCCTGCTCACTCAT
>CANJOG010000094.1 GCA_947475475.1 Acetobacteraceae bacterium | reverse complement strand
CTACGACAGGTGCGCCCACACCTTTTTCTCAGCTATCTGCCTCGCTGCTACCGTCGCCTTCTGGCTCAATCAATGAGTCCTGAGCCTAAAAGCGTGCAGTATGGAAAAAATCGTTCTACAAAATAATGGAACGGCAATAATAATGATGTTGTATCGGTTGGCCGGAAACTGCATGCCTTCCGCTCGAGACTAGGCGAATCATTTTCACACTGGGCTTCACCCCACTTATGCGCCCTGCGATTGGCGGACTTAGCCAGATTTCAGCGGCAACTCCGCCATGCTGGACTCCGGCACACCGCGCAGTTGCGCGAGGGTGAAGGAGTATAGGCGTTCCTTCCCAAGCAAGAAAGCTCGCGCTCCGCGCGGGAACAATCCAGCGATGGCGTGGTTACGCACATCCAGCCCGCCGGTGAAGGCGCCGAAGGCGGGGAGGAGGACGCGGCGGTTGTCGGCCATGAAGCAGGGGCGGGTGAGGCTGCCGCCGCGGGCGGGGATGGTGGCGCGGGGGTGAAAGTGGCCGAAGACTTCGTGGCCGCTGCCCTGGACGGGGTGGTGGCGGAAGGTGATGTGCTCGCGCTGGTATTCGTCGAGCGCGCGGCCGGGCAATCCCTCGGGCGGGGTGGGGTCGTGGTTGCCGAGAACCCAGATAAGATCGATGGTTTCGGCGATCTGGGCGAGTTTCTTGGCATCGACCTGGGTGATGCGCCCGGCGGCCCTGGGGTCGTGGAAGGAGTCGCCGAGGGCGAGTAGGGTTTTCGGCGCGTAGCGGCGGATGATCGGGGCGAGGCGGTCCAGCGTGAGGCCGGTGTCCCAGGGCGGGAGGAGCTGGCCTTTCTCGGCGTAATGCGTCGCCTTCTCGAAATGCAGGTCGGCGACGGCGAGGATGGATTGCTGCGGCCAGAAGATCGCGCCGGCGGGGTCGAGCATCAGGCGGGAGGTGCCGATATGGATGGGGGCGGCGATCATGCGTGGGTGCGGTCCGGTTGGTCGTTGATCGGTGAGAGTTAGGTGAGCACTTGGCGCAGCGCCAGTCTGGGTTCGCTTGCTTCCGCCACCATCGCCTCGGCATCTGCGAGCAGCGCCTCTTCGTCATCATCGCTGGTGATGTTTTCCCGGCCGATATCAATCAGGATCGGGATTGCCAGCGGCGAGACGCGATCGAGGCGGATATGGCGGATGCGGCCCTGGATGCGCGCGAGGAATTGCGCGAGCCGGCCGAGATCGGTCATGCCGCCGGCGGCATCGGCGCGGGTGGCGCGCAGCAGAACGTGGTCCGGCTGGTGGCGGCGCAGCACGTCGTAGATGAGATCTGAATTCACGGTCACTTGTCGTCGCGTCTTTTCCTGGCCTGGATGGTTACGCTCGATCAGCCCGGCAATCACTGCGACATTGCGGAAAGTCCGTCGCAGCATGGAGGATTCGGCCATCCATTCCTCCAGGTCGTCGCCCAGCATGTCCTCGGCGAACAGGGCTGCAATATTCTCCGGTGCCCAGGCGCACCAGATGCCGATTGCATAATCTGTCGCGACAAAGCCGCGCGGGGCGAAGCCGGCGCGTTCCAGCCGGCGTGTCAGAAGCATGCCGAGTGTCTGATGCGCGTTGCGGCCTTCGAAGCAATAGGCGACGAGATACCAGCGCCCGTCGCGCGGAAATGTCTCCACCAGCACGCCATCGCTACTCGGCAATTCGGAGGCGTGATATTGCAGTTCCAGCCATTCCCGCACCGGTTCTGGGAAGGTTTTCCATGCGGCGGGATCGTGCAGCATGGCGCGCACGCGCGTTGCCAGATTGGTCGAGAGCGACATGCGCGTGCCGCCATAGGCCGGCACGAGCGGATTTCCGGCACCGCCCTCGGCACATTCAATCGCCATTTCGCGAATGCGGATAAAGCGCAGCAACCGTCCGGCGAACATGAAGGTATCGCCGGGGCGCAATTGCGAGGCTAAATATTCCTCCACCTCGCCGAGATTTCCGCCGCGCCTTCCCATCAGCCGGACTTTGAGCAAAGGCTGTTCGACAATCGTGCCGACATTCATCCGCGCCTGTCGGGCAATACGCAGATCGCGACTGTGCAAACGCCCTTCGGCATCGCGGAACAGTTTGCGGTAACGCTCATAGGCGGCGAGGGCGTAGCCACCATTCTCGACGAATTCCAGCGTGTCCTCGAAATCCTTGCGGGAGAGCATCGCATAGGGCGCGGCGCGGCGCACTTCGGCGAACAGGTCATCCGGCATGAATGGCGCCGAGACGGCCATCAGCAGGATATGCTGGGCCAGCACATCGAGCCCGCCCGGCCGCGGTGCCTCGCCATCGAGTTCGCCGGCCGCAATGCCGGCGCGCGCGGCCTCGCATTCCAGAACTTCGAAGCGATTGGCGGGGACGAGAATGGCGTGGCTTGCCTCGTCCATGCGGTGATTGGAGCGGCCGACACGCTGCAACAGCCGCGAGATTCCCTTGGGCGCGCCGACCTGGATCACCTGGTCCACGCCGCCCCAGTCAATGCCGAGGTCGAGTGAGGATGTCGCCACGACGGCGCGCAATTTTCCCGCCGCCATTGCCGCTTCCACACGCCGGCGCTGGGCGATGTCCAGGCTGCCATGATGCAAGGCGATGGGGAGCGTTTCCTCGTTGAGCTTCCACAGCTCCTGGAAAATCATCTCGGCCTGGGCGCGGGTATTCACAAACACGATGGTCATGCCGGCAGCGCGGATGCGGTCGAGGATTTGCGGCGCATTGACCAGTCCCATGCGCCCCATCCACGGCAGGCGGCCCTTGGGCAGCATGATGCCCAGGCGCGGCGGCGCGCCATCCTTCACGACGATGCGCCGCACCGAGGCGGGGTTGGCATCGGGGGCCACATAAGCGGCGATCGCATCCGGATGTGCCACCGTCGCTGACAATCCGATGCGCGTGGCGGATGGTGCCAGCAGGGCAAGCCGCGCCAGGCACAATGCAAGCTGGTCACCGCGCTTGGTGCCGGCGAGTGCGTGGATTTCATCGATGACGATGCGGCCAAGATTGGCGAACAGGGCAGGGGCGTCTGGCGCGGAGAGCAGGATCGCCAGGCTCTCAGGCGTGGTCAGCAACAGATGTGGCGGCCGTTCCTTCTGGCGGGCGCGTCTGGCAACCGGCGTGTCACCCGTGCGGGTCTCGATGGCGATGGGCAGGCCCATCTGCTCGACGGGTTCGGTCAGGTTGCGGGCGATATCGGTCGCCAGCGCCTTGAGCGGACTGACATAGATTGTGTGCAAGCGCGGGGAGGGATCGGCGGCAAGATCGATCAGCGACGGAAGAAAGCCGGACAAGGTCTTGCCGCCGCCCGTCGGCGCGATCAAGAGCACGGAGTCGCCATTCATGGCCGCGTCCAGCACTGCGATCTGGTGCGGCCTCGGCTGCCAGCCGCGCCGGGCGAACCAGGTGCGAAAGAGTTCTGGTAATGTTCCGTCCATCGCCGCCTGCATAGCTTATGCCGCCAGGGGATTCCATGAGCGTTTTGACGGCAAGGGCACACCGGCGGCACAGATTTGCCTAGGCGAGAACGGCAGGGCAATCTCTGTTCGACCTAATATAGTCTCTACATTGCGCCAGGAAATTAGGGTAAAGACTCTGTCCTAATAAGACTGTCGGAAACCAAAAACGAGGAATGTCATGAAGCAGATCGCATTTGGCGCGGCTCTCGCCGCGTTGTTGGCCCCGCTGGCTGCTACTCCATCGTGGGCCGTGGACTATCTGATTGGCGTCGAGCAATCCATGACAGGCCCGATCGGCTTCGTCGGCGTGCCTGTCGCTAATGGGGTGCGGATCGCCGCGGACCAGATCAATGCGAGCGGTATGCTCGGCGCCGGCAACCGTATTGTGATCGACGTGCAGGATACGGCGAGCGACAAGACTCAGGCGCTGACCCTGTTTTCCAAATTCGCGGGCGACCCGAAGGTTCTGGCCGTGGTCGGCCCGACCTCGACAGTGGAGGCGCTGGCCGTCTCTCCGGTCGCCAATGATCGCAAGATTGTGATGATGGCGACGGCAACATCGCTGGAAGTGCTCAAGCCAGGCCCTTGGAGCTTCAAGGGCACCATCACGCCGTTGCAATACATGCCGCCGATCGCGAAATATGCACTTGAAGTTGGCAAAGTGAAGCGCTGCGCCCAGGTCTATGACCGGCAGAACGAATCCACTGCAGCTCAGCATGTCGTGTTCCGCGACTGGGTGACGCAGCGGGGCGTGACTGTCGTGTCTGAGGATGGCGTGCTTGGCTCCGACACAGATTTCACCGCCATCGCCACCAAGATCGTCGCCGCCAATGTCGATTGCGTGCAGATTTCCACGCAGGGGCCGGTGAGCGCGAATATCATCGTCCAGCTCCGTCAGGCCGGGCTGCCAGCGACTGCCAAGGTCTTTGGCAGCACGTCGGAATCCGCGCAGCAATATCTCCAAATCGCCGGCAAGGCCGCTGAAGGCGTGATCTTCGGGGCCGATTTCGCGCCGGGTGGGATGAACGATGCCGGACGCGCCTTCGTTGCCGAACATCGCAAGCGCTACAATAGCGATCCAGACAATTACGCTGCGGTCGGCTTCACGATGATGCAATTGGTGGCGAGCGCGATTAAAAGTTCGGGGGGCAATCCGACCCGCGAAAGCATTCGCGACGCGCTGGCGGCGACCCGCAATGCCGATGTGATCGTCGGCGACGGCAAGTTCAGCCTGGATGAAAACCGCGTTCCGAATTACACGATGGCTCTGATGGTGTATCGGGACGGCAAGCAGCTTCTCGCGCCGCAATAACGGGTTTTCTGATGTTGGAAGGAATGGATTGATGGCACTTCGTCTCTCGCTGATGGCGCGTCCGCATTGGGTTCCCGGTGGGGATGTGCGGCTCTCGCTCGACGTCGCCCGGGCGGCGGATGATGCCGGATTCCATTCCTTCCAGTTCGGTGAACACCAGCTCATCGGTAACCGGCCGGAGATGTATCCTTACGGCCCGTTCGCGCATGTAAAGGATGTGCCCTGGCTCGATCCTTTCGTGACGCTAGGCTGGATTGCGGCGGCGACGAAGCGCATCCGCCTGTCCACCAGCATTCTGCTCGCGCCGCTGCGCCCGGCGGTGCAGGTGGCGAAAAGCCTCGCCACGCTCGATGTTCTTTCCAGTGGCCGCGCTGAGTTTGGCCTTGGTGTTGGCTGGCAGCCGGAAGAATACGAAGCCGCCGGCGTGCCGTGGGACAAGCGCTATTCCCGTTTTGAGGAAGTTGTCTCTGGCTGCCGCGCCATCTGGGGTGAGCAGCCAGTGACCTTCGAGGCGCCGGGCCAGAAGCTCGATGCCGCCTATTGCTATCCGCTGCCGGTGCAGAAGCGCATTCCGCTGCTGTTCGGCTTGAAGATGACGCCGAAGAATGCCGATCGCGTCGCCCGTCTTGGCGATGGCTGGTGCCCACCGAGTGCCTATGGGCCGGCGCAGGTGCGCGAAGGTGCAGACGTGCTCAAGAGCGTGCTAGAGGCGCAAGGGCGTTCGCTGAGCGAAATGCTCATTCGCGCCCATCTGGCGCATGTGAAGGGCGCTGACGGCCAGATCGACATTCCGGCCTCCTTCGCGCCCGCTGGAGAATTGCTCGAGATCGGGGCGAATATCCTGGCGATCAACACGCCGCCCAATCCGGGAAGCATGGGCGAGATCACACGTTTTATCGAGGGTTGCGCGCGCGAGGCCGAACGCTACTGAGGTTTTTTCCCGCTGGCGCTCAGGTGTTTTGGCACCTGATAGTCTGGAAATAGAACACTGTTGGGAAGGCCAAGCTGGGCGAGGAACGCGTCCAGTTTTGGCTCCCAGAGTGGTCGTGCATTCTGATAGGCTAAAAATGAATGCGAATCGGTGCCGAATTTGCCGATATCGACGAGTTCCGCTGCGGTGCCACCGCGCGCAAAGGCTGCGTGAATTTCCTGCCAGAGGCTGGTGGGCAGCAGTCGGTCATTCTCGCCATAGAACCAGAGCGACGGCGGCCAGGCATGTTCGCCGATGAGGGTCGCGCTGCCCAGCATCGCCTCATCCTGGGTCTTGCAATCGCCGTCACGCACGCCGGCATTGAACAGCACCAGGCCGCGCAAGCCGGGGACCGGCAGGACGGACAGTCCCATCGTGTTCCAGCCCCCGAAACTCTGGCCGGTGACGACCACGCGGCTTACGTCGATCTCAGGCCGTTGCCCGATATTCCGGATGACGGCGGCAATGTTGCGCGCGTTTTCCACGGCCAGTGCGGAGAGGTTGCAGCCGAGCCGTATCATGCGCCCGCCGGAGCCAGCGAAGCCGCGCAGCATCGGCATGGCAACCGCATAGCCGCGCGCCAGAAAATAGAAACTTTCCAGCGCGATCCATTGGCGTTCACCGGGATTGGTGCGTGTCGCCTTGGAGGCGCCGTGATTGACGATGGCGAGCGGAAAGGGGCCGGGACCGGGCGGGGTGAAATAGGTTACCTCCAACGTGACCGGCCGTGCGGGGTTGCCCGCGATCATCAGGATTTGCTCGTTCAGCGGGGCAATCGGGATGCGGGGGTCGTCGCCGGCCCAGGCGGCCATCGGCGTGGCCGCCAAGAGGATGATGCCCAAAAAACCTGCCCATAGACGGCGCACTGGCGGAGGGCGCGTCATGCCGGACACCGATTCCGTCGCATGCCGTATCAGGTCTTTGCCGGCAGCGGCGCCAGCACTCCGCCCGCAGCGCACCAGGCATTCAGCCCGCCGGCGATATCGGCGACATTCTCCAGCCCCATCTCCTGCGCCGTCCGGGTCGCCAGTGCGGAGCGCCAGCCGAGGGCGCAGAAGAAGACGAAGCGCTTCTTCTCAGCAAAAATTGGCTTGTGATAAGGGCTTTCCGGATCGATCCAGAATTCCAGCATGCCGCGCGTGCAGCGGAAAGCGCCCTCGATGGTGCCCTCGCGTTCGATCTCGCGCGGGTCGCGAATATCGACAAAGACGACATCGTCGCGGCCCTGCAACGCAACCGCCTGCTCGGGCGCTATAGATGTGATCACGGCCTGCGCCTCGGCCACGAGCTGTTTGATCGTCTTTTTCATCGGGGGATTATTTCGCGTTTCCCCGGCCCGCTCAAGCCGCGGCGTGGACGGCGCCATCATTCCTCGCCAAGGCGGGGTTTCTCAGCAACAGCGGCGGCATCG
>CANJOG010000093.1 GCA_947475475.1 Acetobacteraceae bacterium | reverse complement strand
TGCTGGCCCTCCCTGCTCTGCCGCTGCTCTGGTGGCTGCTGCGGGTGACGCCGCCTGCCCCGAAGCTGGAGCGATTCCCGGCCATTCGCCTGCTGGCGCTGCTGCACGCCCCGGAGGAAACCCCGGCCCGCACGCCCTGGTGGCTGCTCGCCCTGCGTCTGGCCGCCGCCGCGCTGATCGTGGTCGGCCTCGCGCGGCCGATCCTCGATGCTGGCGGGGCATTGCCCGGCAGCGGGCCGCTGCTGCTGGTGGTCGATAATGGCTGGGCCTCGGCAGCGGACTGGCAGGCTCGGCTGGCCTCGGCCAGTTCCGTCCTGGACCGCGCCGAACGCGCCGGCCGCCGCGCCGCTTTGCTCACCACCGCCGCGGATGAAGCCGGCGCGCCGCCGAAACTCGGCGCGGTGATGCCCATCTCGGACCTCCGCCCGCGCCTTACGGCACTCCGCCCCCATCCCTGGCCCGCCGACCGGGCTGCCGCCGCTGCCGCGTTGGCCACCTTCCGCGAGGATGGCGCCTCGGTCGCCTATCTGGCCGATGGCATCGAGGGTCCGGGAGATCGCGCCTTCGCCGAGGCGCTGGGCCGGATCGGCAATGTCGTGGAACTCCGCCCGGACCTGCCGCAACCGCGCCTGTTGTTGCCGCCCAAGCTGGAAGCCGACCAGATGATCATCCCCATCGCCCAGCTCCCGCGCCCCGCGCCGGGCCAGGCCGGGGTGCTGGCCCAGACCGGTGACGGGCGGACATTGGCGCGAATCGAGACGACCATTCCAGCCAATGCCACCACCGCCGAGGCAGTGCTGCGCCTGCCGCCGGAAGTGCGCAATCAGCTTGCCGTGCTGCGTCTGGAGGGCTCGCCCTCCGCCTCTGGCGTGGTGCTGCTGGACGAACGCTGGCGCCGCCGGCCGGTCGGCATGATGGCCGGCGATGTCGGGGCGGGTGGGATTCCACTGTCCGGGGCGGTGTATTTCCTCCAGCGCGCGCTGGAACCCTTTGCCGAAATCCGCACCGGCGAGCTTGCCGCCATTATGGCCCGGCCGCTCTCGGTGCTGGTCCTGGCGGACCGCCCCATCGCCCCCGGCGAGGAGGAGGAGACGCTGCGCAAATGGGTTGAGCAGGGGGGCACGCTGGTGCGTTTTGCGGGGCCGCGCACATCCGACCATCCCGATTCACTGCTGCCGGTGAAGCTGCTGCAAGGCGAGCGCGTGCTGGGTGGGGCGATGTCCTGGAGCCTGCCGGCGCGGTTGGCTCCCTTCCCCGCCCCCTCACCTTTTGCCGGGCTGGATATCAGCGAGGAAGTCACCGTCACCCGTCAGGTCCTGGCCGAGCCCGCCCCCGATCTGGCGACGCGCAGTTGGGCGACACTGTCGGACGGCACGCCACTGATCACCGCCGCCTCGCGCGGGGCCGGGCGGGTCGTGCTGGTCCACACCACGGCGAATGCGGACTGGTCGAACCTGGCGCTCTCCGGCCTCTATGTGGAGATGCTGCGCCGGATCGTGCAGATTTCCGCCGGCATCGCGCCCTCCGGCGATGCCTCGTTGCTGCGGCCGGTGGCGCTGCTCGATGCCTTTGGCCAGGACACCCAGCCGGGCCCAGCCGCCACCGCCATTCGCGCCGATGAGATTGCCGATGCGGCCCCTTCGCCACGCCATCCGCCGGGTCTCTATGGGCCGGAGAATGGGCGGCGCGCGCTGAACCTCTCGGCGCATCTGCCCAGCCTGCGTGAGTCAGCGCCGATATCCGGCGCGCGGGTCGAATCGCTCGGCGGCGTCTCGCGCGAACGCGCCATTGGCCCCTGGCTCCTTGCCCTGGCGGCGCTGCTGTTTGCAACCGACCTGCTCGTCTCGCTCCGCCTGCGCGGCCTGCTCGGCGCGGCGAAGCTGGCCGGACTGATCCTGGCAATCGCCCTGGCTGCGCCCGCGCAGGCGCAGCAGGCGCCCAATCTCGGCGATCCCCGCACCTCCCCGGCCTTGGTGACGCGGCTGGCCTATGTGGTCACCGGTGGCGATGAGGTGGACGGTATCTCGCGCGCCGGTCTCGCCGGACTATCCGATTATGTGAACCGCCGCACTGCGGCCAATCTCGGCACGCCGGCGCCAGTGCGGCCAGGGCGGGACGATCTCAGCTTCTACCCGCTACTCTATTGGCCGATCGACCCGCAGGCCGGTTCGCCCGGCCCGGCCGCCATCGCGGCGCTGAATGCCTACACCGCCAATGGCGGAATCATCCTGATCGACCAGCGCGGCGGCGATGCCGATGGGCATGGCAGCGGGGCCGGCATGATGCCCGGCTCCAATGCCGCGTTGCGCCGCGCCACCCAGGGGCTGACCGTTCCGGCGCTGGCGGCGCTGGCCAGCGAGCATGTGCTCTCCCGCGCCTTCTACCTGCTGAACACCTATCCCGGTCGCTATGATGGCGAAACCATCTGGGTGCAGCGCGACCAGGACCGCACCAATGACAGCGTCAGCCCCGTCATTATCGGCGCCCATGACTGGGCCGCCGCCTGGGCGATCGATGAGTCGGGCCGCAATCCCTACGCCGCCATCCCCGGCGGGACGCGGCAGCGGACGCTCGCCTACCGGTTCGGCGTCAATCTCGTGATGTATGCGCTGACCGGCAATTATAAGGGCGACCAGGTGCATGTGCCCGCTATCCTTGAGCGGTTGGGCCAATAGCAATGGGCGGCGAACAAGCCATTTCCACGCTGCGCTTCGACCCGGCTTTGCCGCTCTGGGCACTGGCGATCCTGGCGGCACTCGGCCTCGCCGCAGTCGGCGTGGCTCTGGCCCGGCGGGCACGCGGCGCGGTCTGGCGGCTGGCGGCTCTCGCCGTGCTGATCGCCTGGATGGCCGGGCCGCGTCTGGTGCGCGAGAGCCGGCAGGTGCTGCCCGATATCGGCCTCGTGGTGATCGACCGCACCGCCTCCATGCAGATGGGCGAGCGCGGCAGCATCGCCGAACGCGCCCGCGCCGCCATCGAGAAACAGGCCGGCACGCTGCCGGACATGCAGCTCCGCATCGTCGAGGTGGCGGAAGCCGGGCATGACGGCACCCAGCTCTTCGCCGCCATCGAGCGCGCTTTGGCCGATATCCCCCGCGCCCGTCTGGCCGGCATTGTCGCCGTCACAGATGGGCAGGTGCATGACATCCCCGCCACGCCGACCTCGGCGCCACTGCACGTGCTGGTGCCGGCCAAGGGCGAGGAGGTCAATCGCCGCCTGCGCATCATCGAGGCGCCGAGCTTCGGCCTGGTCGGCCATCCGGTGACGCTGAAAGTGGCGGTCGATGATCTCGGGTTGAAAGAGACTGGCGCGCGCGGCCCTGCCTCCGCCCAGCTCACCATCCGCCGCGACGGCGAGCCGCCGGTGGTGGAGAGCGTGCCGGTGGGCCGCGAACACCGCATCGAGCTGGCGATCACCCGCGCCGGGCCGACCGTGGTGGAACTCTCGGTCAACGGCCTGCCGGGCGAAGTCTCGGCCATCAACAACCGCGCCGTCATTGAGGTGAATGGCGTGCGCGAGCGGCTGCGCGTGCTGCTGGTCAGCGGCGAGCCGCATCCGGGCGAGCGCACCTGGCGGCGGCTGCTCAAGGCCGACCCCTCGGTCGATCTGGTGCATTTCACCATCCTGCGCCCGCCCGACAAGGACGACATGACGCCGCTGAACGAGCTGGCGCTGATCGCCTTTCCGGTGCGCGAGCTGTTCCAGGTGAAGATCAAGGAATTCGACCTGATCATCCTGGACCGCTTCACCAATCGCGGCGTGCTGCCTTTCGCCTATCTGCGCAATATCGCCGATTTCGTAAAAGGCGGCGGCGGGCTGCTGCTCAGCGTGGGGCCGGAATTCACCGGCCCGGCGAGCCTGGCTGTCACCCCGCTGGGCGCCGTGCTGCCGGCCAAGCCGGGCGGCACCATCAATGGCGTGCTGGAAGGCGGTTTCCGCCCGGCGCTGACCCCGGTGGGCAAGCGCCATCCGGTGACCGGCGATCTGCCGGATGCGACCAGCGGTAAGGACGGCCAGCCCGGCTGGGGCGAGTGGTATCGCCGGCTCGCCAGCGTGAGCAGTCAGGGCGAGAGCCTGATGGCCGGGCCCGATGGCGCGCCGCTGCTGCTGCTGGATCGCGTCGGCGAGGGGCGGACGGCCCTGCTCATGTCCGACCAGATCTGGCTGTGGTCGCGCGGCCATGAAGGCGGCGGGCCACAGGGCGAATTGCTGCGCCGCCTCGCCCACTGGCTCATGAAGGAGCCGGAACTGGAGGAAAACGCGCTGACCGCCCGCGTGGCCGATGGCGTGCTGACCATCACCCGCCGCTCCACCGAGGAACAGCCACCGAGCGAGGTGAGCGTCACCGATCCGGATGGCAAGACCGGGAAGCTCGCGCTCACCGCAAATACCGCCGGCCGCGCCAGCGGGACCCGCACCGCGACCACACCTGGCGTCTGGACCGCCACGGACGGCATCCGCACTGCCTATGCGGCGGCAGCGGCGGCCAATCCGCCGGAACTGTCCGATCTGCGCGCCACCGGCACGCGCTTGGCTGCCCTGGCAAGCGCCTCGGGCGGTGGGGTGCATTTCCTCGATCCGGCCGGCGTGCCGGATATCCGCCGGGTCGAGGCGGGACGCGTCACCAACGGCACGAGCTGGATCGGTCTCAGGCGCAACCGCGATCATCTGGTGACTGGCATCGAGGCGACGCCGCTTTTGCCCGGCTGGCTGGCACTCGCCCTGCTGCTGGGCGTGGCGGTCGGCGCCTGGTGGCGGGAGGCGCATTAATAACGCCCTCATGACACCGCTCTTTGCGATCTAGTTACTCATCCCGATCATGATCGGGGTTTCAGCCTTGCCCGGCCATGCCTATGTGCTTCGTGTGTTCCGCCCAAGGAGAACCGTGTCTTCCGCAATGTAGAGCCGCCCCGTTCGTCCTTCCTGCCCGCCTCGGTGCTGGCGTTGATCGGCTTTGTCGGATTGTGCCTGCTGGTCGGCGCCGCCGATGGGGCGATCACGGCCGGGGCCATTGCGAAGTGGTATGTCGGTCTGGCCAAGCCGCCCGGCACACCGCCGAACTGGGTCTTCGCCCCGGTCTGGACGACGCTTTACGTACTCATGGGCACCGCCGCCTGGCTGGTCTGGCAGCGCGGCCAGGCAAAGAGCGGCCCGGGCAACCGGCATCGCAGAGTGCTGCTGCTCTGGGGCTGGCAATTACTGGCCAATTCGCTGTGGACGCCGGCGTTTTTCGGCCTGAACAGCGCGCTCGCCGGTCTGGTGGTTATCGCCGCCCTGCTGGCGCTCGTTGTTGTCACGATGCTGCGATTCTGGCCGATCAGCAGGCCGGCGGCGGTAATGATGGTGCCCTACGCGGCCTGGGTCGCCTATGCGACCTATCTGAATGCCGGGATTTTCGTCCTGAACGGCTGAACCTGCCCATTTTGAGCGGGCCGTTGGGTGGGCTCACGCCCACCCAACGATTCGCGCTTTTCAGTCCAGCTTCGCGAGCAGCGCGCGGGTCGCTTCCAGGCAGGCGCGGGCACGGTCGATCGCCGGAACGGTCTTGGACAGTTCGTATTTCGGCACTTCCATGGCGATTGCCGTCTCGCGCGGAATGGCCGCGAAGAGGGCGGCGAGATCGAGCCCGCCCTCGCCCGGATTGAGGCGTTCCTCGCGGGCATGGAACATGATCTGCTCCATGCTCGCCGGGCGCGCCGCCGGGGCGTCGCAGATCTGGGCGAAATGGAACCAGCTCGCCGGCAGCTTGCGCAATTCATCCGCCACATTGCCATCGGCGCGATACCAATGGATCGCATCGACCACCAGACCGGCATTGGGCTGAGACGCATGGGTGAGGATGCGCGTAGCGGCGGGGAGTGTGCCGATCGAATTCCACGGCAGGAATTCCAGATCGACCGACACGCCATAGCCGGCGGCGAGTTCGCAGAGCTGGGCGAACTGGTCAGCCAGTTGTGTCTCGTCCGGCCCATGCGCCGTGGTCAGCAGCGAGCGCGCACCAAGCTGGGCGGCGATATCGAGCATCGGGGCAAACTGCGCGGCCACGGTGTCGGGGCCAAGCCGGGCGACCTCGACATCGTAGATCGCCACCTCGGTATCCTGGATGGCAGCGCGAGCGGCGCGCACTTCGGCCGGATCGCTCATCAGCGGATAGACCTTGCCACCAGGCGGGGTGACGGTCAGGCGCGCGCTGATGAAATCGGCTCCGATCGCGGCGGCGGCATGCACTGCCTCGGCCGTGGACAGCTCATGCGTCGTCAGATAGCTGACGGTAATCTTGCGGCTCTTGGACATGAGCATTTCTCCCCTGGATGTTACGGGATTAAAGCGCACCGGAGGGCCAGTGCGCAAATCCCCATCGGGAGGGCGCGGCTTATTCCGGCGGCGCGACCTGCAGAACCAGACCGTCCATGTCTTCGGTGAAATTCACCTGGCAGCTCAGGCGGGACTTCGCCTCGTCGAAATGCGAGAGGGATTCGAGCATATCCGTCTCGTCGGATTTGCGCGGCGGCAGCTTTGCCATCCATTCCGGCTCGATGGTGATGTGGCAGGTGCCGCAGGAGGCGCAGCCGCCACAGCTTGCTTCGACCAGCATGGCGTCACGCAGCGGGAACATCAGCGAATCGCCCGGCTTGACCTCGAGTTCCTTACGCGCGCCGTCCCGGTCGATGGCGATAATATGTCCCATGGTGATCTCCTCGATCGAAAAAATTTCGCCCCGCCCTCAGGCAGCTTGCGGGCTGCCTAAATGGGCGGGGCGATTTTGTCCAGACCGCGACGAGTAATGATGCGGCCAAGGAAGTCGGCGACTTGGAAGTCAAAGAGTCAGTGATCGTCCAGCGACGGTTCCTGGCCGAGGTAATGCGCAATGACGCGCGGGTCCTTCAGCATGCCGTCGCTATCGCCCTCGTGAACCAGCCGGCCCTGTTCAAGCACATAGGCGCGGCGGGTCGCACCCAGGGCGCGATGGGCGTTCTGTTCAACGAGCAGGATCGTGAGGCCCGCACCGTTCAGTTCCTTTAGCGCCGCGAAGACCATGTCGGTCATCAATGGCGACAGGCCGAGGCTCGGCTCGTCGAGCAGCAGCACCTTCGGCGCCGCCATCAGCGAGCGCCCGATCGCCAGCATCTGCTGCTGCCCGCCCGAAAGCGTGCCACCGCGCTGCCAGCGCCGCTCTTCCAGGATCGGGAAGA
>CANJOG010000092.1 GCA_947475475.1 Acetobacteraceae bacterium | reverse complement strand
CACCATGCCTTCACCGGCGCCAATGGCCTGCGTCGCCGGGACCACACCCGGATAGAGGCGCGGCGATTGGGCAAGGAAACTCTTGAAGAAGACCTCGCCGTAGGTGTCGAGCAGCAGGCCCCAGAAATCCAGCAGTGCGTCCGATTGCGTGACATCGGAGATCAGCAACTGGCCCTTGTAGCGTGGCGCCAGCAGATCCTTCCACGTCGTCGGCAGATCCGTCTTCACCCGATCGGTATTGACCGCCATGCCCCATGGCGCGATCTGAATGAGGGCGCTCGCTTCGCGGGTATATTTCGCCGCAAATTCGCCACTGACTTGCGCGGGCAGGCCCTGCACCGGCCGGATCCATCCCTTCTTGACGCCATCAGTGGAAAACTCATGCACGCGGCCGGCGACGAAGATCAGGTCGGCGATGAAATTGCCCGCTTCGGCCTCGGTCGAAAAGCGTTGCAGCAATACGGTGGAATCCAGGCGCAGGAAATTCGCTTTGATGCCGTATTTTGCGGTAAAGGCGGCGGCGATGCGCTGCGCCACATTCACCGTGGCGGCTGAATAGAACATCACCTCGCCTTCGGCTTTTGCGGCATCAATCAGCGCGGCAAGATCTTTCGGTGCCTGGGCGCGGGCGCCGCGGATGCTGGCGGCACTGGCGAGCAAAGATCCTGCGCCAAGCAAAACCGACCGGCGACGAAACGAAGCAACAGGATTGATGGTGTTCATGGTTACCTCCCGTATTTTTACTTTTATGGCATCAATCCTGCGATGGATTGCGCTGGCCGGCAAGCGGTTTCAGGATTTGATCGGCGAACCACGTGGGGCATATTCTGGTATTGAAATGTCAGCCTGTGCCGCGCGGCGGTCAGCCCTGGCGGCCGATCCGTGCATTGATGGCGCGGCCAAGCCGGTCCGCCAATGTCAGGCCGGCAAGGGCGAGCAGGATCGAGACCGCCGACAATTGCGCGGCGCGCGCTTCACCGCCGGGTGTTTGCAGAGCGGCATAGATCGCCAGCGGCAGGGTTTGCGTCTCGCCAGGAATGCTGCCCGCGAAGGTGATGATGGCGCCGAATTCGCCGAGACAGGTGGCAAAGGCAATCACGGCGCCGACCAGAATGCCGGGCGCGGCCAGCGGCAGGGTAATATTGATGAAGCGGTCGAGGCGTCCGGCACCGAGCGTGCGGGCGGCCTCGTCCAGGCCGGGATCGATTGCTTCCAGTGCGAGGCGGATGGCCCGGACCATCAGCGGAAAGGTCATGATCAAGCTGGCCAGCGCCGCGCCCTCGGTGGTGAAGACGAGGCGGATGCCCGCCCATTGGCGCAGCAGGGCACCAAGAGGACCCTGGGCGCCAAATAGCATGAGCAGCATCCAGCCGGTCACGACTGGCGGCAACACCAGCGGAAGATGGACAATGGCGTTGAGGGCGGCCCTGCCAGGGAAGGATCGCCGTGCCAGCAACCAGGCCATCATGACGGCCAGTGGCAGTCCCACCGCGACCGCACGGGCCGCAATGCCGATCGTCAAGAGGATTGTTTGCCAGTCATCCGGCGAGAAATAAGGGAACACGAGTCGGAGCCTTATCAGGCAGGCAGCTTTTCTATCTTAGCTCGCCGCGGCCGACCCTGCGAAGCAGTTCCGCGAGTTCGGGTTCCTGCACCATGGTGGCGGCAAGATCAGGATCAACCCAGAGCCGGCGACGCTCGTCCTGTTCCTTCCATTTCTTCAATTCGCGCTCGACATGGAGCAGATAGACCGAGACGCGACAGATAACGGCTTCGCCCGAGCTCAGGGTCTTGCGGTAGGAATAATGGCCGGCGGGCTTGTCGCCACGAATGCGGCCCGAAATGCCACCTTCCTCACGTGCCTCTTCGGCGGCGGCGCGGGCATCACTGAGTTCGGGCATCGGCCAGCCCTTCGGGATGATCCAGCGGCCAGACTGGCGCGAGGTCAGCAACAGCACGCGGGGACGCCAGCCGGCTTCTTCCTTGATTGGCAGTGCGGCGACCTGCGTGCGCATCGGCAGGATCGCCCAAGGGGGGGCGATGTCGGATGCAGCTCCAAGCTCATCCTGGCTGTACTGCTCGACGGCCAAATTACTGCCTCCCACGCCCGCCCGGCCGCTGCCGGGTATGGGGAACGAGTCACAAAGATAACAGACCCGGTCCGATTCGCCTCAGAATATATTACCTGCCTGGCATTTTCGGCAAAATTGCGTCTTTCTCGGGCAATCCGCACTTAACTGGCTAAATCCCTCGCAATGTTACGAAAACTGCACCTGACAAAACAAGCCTGTGGTGATTAGAGTAGCAACAGACACGGTCGGACCTGGGCTCCGTGGGGGCACCCAGCCGGCAAATGAGGGGGCTATCATGCGCGTTGCACTCGTGACTGGCGGTACTCGTGGCATCGGCGCTGCGATCAGCACATTCCTGCAAGCTTCCGGGCGCAAGGTCGTCGCCAGTTATGCTGGCAATGTGGACGCCGCCCAGGCCTTCCAGAAGGCGACCGGAATCAAGACCTACAAATTCGATGTCAGCGACATCGCCCAGTGCGAAGAGGCGGTCAAGCGCATCACCGAGGAAGTCGGCAAGATCGAAATCCTGGTGAACAATGCCGGCATCACCCGCGATGCCACGCTGATGAAGATGGAACGTGACATGTGGGATGCGGTGATCGATACGAATCTCGGCTCCTGCTACAATATGTGCAGACTAACCTTCGATGGGATGCGCGAGAGCCGGTTTGGCCGTGTCATCAATGTCGGCTCGGTCAATGGCCAGGCTGGGCAATATGGTCAGGTGAACTACGCGGCGGCGAAATCCGGCATCCATGGCTTCACCAAGGCGCTGGCCCAGGAGGGCGCGCGATTTGGTATCACGGTCAATGCGATTGCTCCGGGCTATGTGGACACCGATATGGTCCGCGCCGTTCCGGCCGATGTGTTGCAGAAGATCATCGCGCGCATCCCAGTCGGCCGACTTGGCCATGCCGAGGATATCGCTCGTGGCGTGGTGTTTCTCTCCGCCGAGGATGCGGATTTCATCACCGGCTCGACCCTGTCGATCAACGGCGGCCAGCATATGTATTGAGCCTGTCCGCAACGGCGCGGACAGGCCCGTCCTGACATATGGCAAGTGCGGCGGGGCTTGGGGCGATTGCGCTTTGGGCCTTCCTAGCGGTGTTGACGCGGGCCACCGCCGAAATCCCGCCGCTGCAACTCACCGCCATGACCTTTACCGTCTCGGGCGTGCTCGGTCTGGCGGCGCTCGCCGTCACCGGTCGGCTGCGGGATCTGCGGCAGCCCACCATTTCCTGGCTGCACGGGGTGGGCGGGCTGTTCGTCTATCACGCCCTGTATTTCATCGCTCTGCGCTCGGCCCCGGCCGAGGCGGCCAATCTGCTCAACTATCTCTGGCCGTTGCTGATCGTCCTACTGGCCGGCGCACTGCTGGGGATGCGGTTGAGGCGGCGGCATCTACTGGGGTGTGGCCTGGCGGCGTGCGGTTGTCTGCTGCTGCTCGGCAGCGGGGCGCGTTTTTCATCTGATTATCTGGCCGGGTATGTCTGTGCCGTTGGAGCCGCCGTGACCTGGGCGGTCTATTCGGTGACCGCCCAGCGACTCGCGCATGTTCCCTCGGGCGCCGTGGCCGGTTTCTGCCTGGCGACCGCTCTCTTGTCGTTGCCGCTGCATCTGGCGCTGGAGACCAGTGTAATGCCGGGGTGGAGCACATTGGGAATGATCGCGGCCATCGGCGCCGGGCCGGTCGGGCTGGCGTTTTTCCTCTGGGATTTCGGCATGAAGCGGGGCGATCCACGTCTGCTGGGCACGCTGGCCTATGCGACTCCGATCGCCTCGACCTTGCTGCTCACCTGGCCAGCACCGGGATTGGACAGCCTTGCGGCCGCTTCATTGGTGGCCATTGGCGGGCTACTCGCCGCCCGGGCCTGAGGCGGCCAGCGGAGAACGCCCCAGCGGAGAACGCCGCTGTCTATTGGCTAGCAATCCTCAAACCGGACGAGACTGACGGCGCAGCCGAAGCCTTCAGCTCTGGCGGCGACGACGCCGCGCCATGGCGACACCTGCGAGGCCGAGTCCCATGAGAGCCAACGTGCCGGGTTCAGGTACGTCGTTGCTTAGCACCTGGGCCACCAGCGTATAGTAGAAGATGTCACCCTCGGCGCCGAAGGCAGCATTTTCGTCGGTCTGGATCGCAAGTGTCGCCGAGTAAAGGCCCGGCGAGGGCGCGCCATTGAAGGTCAGGCCGGCGAAGAACTGCATGCCTTCGCCAAGCTCCAGCGTGCCGAGCTGGGAGGTGAAGGCGGGGTCGATGCTGAAGTAACTGGCTTGGGCGCCGGTGAGCTGCGCGTTCAGGATGGTCAGGCCGGTCAGGGCAAGGTTGCCTGGATCAGTGCTGGCATTGCGGATGGTCAGGCTTTCGGCGCCGCCAATATCGGCGAGGAATTTACCGAAATTGACCAGGCCGCTGCTGAGGCGGGGCGAGATACTGCCCGGCGGAATGGGCGGCACATCGGCAACGGCGGTGGCAAAGCTACCATAGCTGCCCGCGCGGGCGGCGGCGTAAGGACGTACCGAGCTGTCATAGATCGGGCCGACGCTCTGACCGGTTAGCGAGACAACGCCCGTCGTGCTGGCATTGGTGGCACCTGAACCATTGCTGGTCGCGAAAGCGATATTCTTGGTCGAGCTGAAACCATGGCCATCGCCGCTGTTCAGGAAGCCGACCGTTGGCAGGTAGGTATAATTGATCGTACCAGTCGAACTGTCCTGCACCGAGAAGCTGCCGCCGGTGCCGGAAATATGGCCCGCAGTGGCGGTGGTGCCGAGATTGGTGGTGACAGTGCCGTTCAGGTTACTCACTGAGCCCAGGCCCGAGAGATTGCCGTTACCATTATTAGTTACGGTGACGCCGAGATTCTGCGCACCCGCGCCCATTCGGGCCTGCTGCAAGCCGCCTGTCACACCGGCAAGCTGCGGCGCAACGCCGACCCAACTTACCGTTGATGTGGTTGTGAAGCCCTGGTTCGTGCCGTCATTCTTACCGTTGAAGAAATCAAAGGTCACGGCTTGGCTGCCAGCGCCAGTCGTCGTCGGGGCCACCGTGTAGGTCAGCGCCTGGCTGGCTGAATCGGACAAGCTGAAGGTGGTGCCACTGCCCGTGACCTGTCCGGACGCTATGCCTGTCGTGCCGCCAAAATTCTGCCCGGCCCAATAGCCGCTGCCTGCCGTACCGCCGGTGCCGCCCGAATTCAGGTTGATCGGGTTGCTAACCGAATTGGCGCCGCCGGCCAGATTGCCATTGCCAAGGTTGGTAACAGTGATCGTACCGGTGTTCAGGTTGGAGCCGACCAGCGCATAGTTATTGGCGGCAATCGTCGTATTCACGCCGGTGAAGGCCACATCGGCCACAGCCGCGACGCCCTGCGATTTCAGCGAAATGGTGCTGGAATAGCCCTTATTGTCCTGGGTCGCATTCGTGCCGGCGCCGGGATTGCCGTTGTAGAATTTCAGGACCGCAGCCTGGCTGGTCTGCGACGCACCAGTGATGCCCGAGGGGGTCACGGTGCCGGAGACAACAGTCGGTGCATAGGTATAGGTCAGCGTGGTCGAGGCACTATCGGTCAGGCCGGCGATGCTCGCGGTGGTGGAGGTCGCGCCGACCATGTTCACGCCGCTGCCGGTGAACCCGCTCGAGTTCACGGCGCCAGTCGTGCCGCCATAGTTATTGCCGGTCCAATAGCCGGTGCCGGCTGTGCCGCCCGTGCCGCTGGAGTTCAGGAAAATTGGGTTGGTGGCCGAATTGGCGCCACCGGCGAGCGAGCCGTTACCGGTATTGGTGATGACCACCGTCTTGGTCGCATTGCCGCCGACCAGCGTGTACCCGTTGCTGCCAGAGATCGCGCCCAGGGTGACAGTGCCGCCCGATGTGAGGTCCGACGCGCCGCTGGTGATATGAGCCACTGGCGCCACGCCGACGCCGGTCACAGTGACGGTCCGGGTCGTTGCACCAATGCTGGGAGACGTGGTCCGCGCAACCGCAGTCAGCGCCACGGTGCCGCCAGAGGCGCGGCTCGTCGGGGTGAAGACATAGGAGCCAGCGCGAACCGGGGTGCCGCTACCGGTAATTGTCGAGGGGCCGGTGAGAGAAAATCCGAGGGTCGACGAGCTGTAGGTCATCGACGAACCGGCGGAGGCCGTGATGGTCAGGTTCGAAAAGGCGGTCCGGCCGACAAGCACAGCGGCATCGGTCGTCGGTCCGAAGCGGAATGACGTTGGGCTCAGATTGAGGGTCGGCGCGGCGTAAACTGGGCCTATCAGGCCCAGATACCCCGTCACTATCCCGGCAAGTGCCGTCGTTGAAACCAGCGTCCGCTTCATTTTCGTTCCCGCATGGGGCGTAGTCGTTACTTTTATAGTCCCGAACCGGTTAACGCACCTGAGCGAATTCGTTCGATAACCAAGGCTCGGCAGAGAATTCACAAATAGCAAATAGCGCGGCAACCCGCATACCGCCAATAGATTACACACCGCACGAGATAACGAAATTCTACTCCAAGTCAGATCCAAGCGTCCGGGCAATGATGGCATAGGCTCCTTGCCCGGAAGGACTAGGTTTTAGGCTTGACCCCATGCGCCCCCCTTGCCGGAAATCGCAAACCTCGTCCCAATTGGTCCCGCCAGCCGGATTCCGCCGGTCCGGAGGCGATTTATCCGGCTAGTCCAGAGGAAAGACATGTCCGACAAGCTGATCATCGAAGTGCGCGCCAACGAATATACCGACCGCGCCGCCAATCCCAACCTGCCCTGGACCGCCGATGAAATAGCCCGCGACGGTGAGGAATGCCGCCAGGCGGGAGCCTCGATCCTGCATTTTCATGCCCGCAATGCTGATGGCAGCCCGGACAACCGATTCGAGAGCACCCGTGATGCCATCCTCGCCGCCAGGGCGCGCTCGGACATGCTGATCCTGCCGACGCTCGGCTACGTCACCCTCGATGCGCCGGCCGAGGAGCGAGTCGCCAATGTTGTCCGCCTCGCTCGGGACCCCAGGACCAAGCCGGAATTCGCCCCCATCGACATGGGCTCGACCAATGTCGATCTCTACGATCCGGTCAAAAAAGAGTTCCGTTCCAAAGGGTTGATCTACCGCAACGGGATAGACACGCTGGAACATCTGGCGCGGACAATCACGGGGCT
>CANJOG010000091.1 GCA_947475475.1 Acetobacteraceae bacterium | reverse complement strand
TCCGGCGGCACGGCGGGCGACGCCCTGGAGGGCGAGGCGCAGGTGCGCGCCATCTTCGCCACCAATCTGGACGGCGTGCTCAACACCGCCCTGCCGGCACTCGATCTCATGCGCGCCCAGACCGTCGCGGAGGACGGCTGGCGCGGGCATATTGCCGTGATTGCCTCGGTCGCCGCCGCCATTCCGGCCCCCGGAGCGCCGGCCTATTGCGCCTCCAAGGCGGCCGCCGATGCCTGGACTGTCGCGACGGCGCGCATCGCCGGGCGTCAGGGCGTGCACATGATCAGCATCTGCCCCGGCTATATCCGCACACCCATGACGGCGGCCAACCGCTTCCCCATGCCCGGCATCATGGATGCTGATCGCGCGGCCGGGCTCATCCTGCGCGGCATCGCCCGCGGCAAGCGCCGGCTCGCCTTTCCCTGGTGGCTCTGGGCCCTGGCGCGCGGGCTCAGCCTGCTTCCCTCCCGCACGGTCGGGCGCATGCTCGGGCGGGCCGAGGGCAAGGCGCAATTCTGATCATAAATCGCGGAAATCCGGGCCTTCCCCTATGGACAGGGAGGGTTCCGGACGCCATGACTCGCTCGATTTCCGTGCTCGGAAACAACAAACTCTCAGGGGAGTAAATTCATGTCCGGTTTGCGTCGCCGCACCCTTCTCGCTGCAGCCCCGGTGGGCGCCGCGCTGGCCGCCTCGCGTATGGCGTCGGCCCAGTCCTCGACCATCAAGATGGGCCTGATCGCCGCCCTCTCGGGCGGCACCGCCTTCTTCCAGGCCATTCGCGTGGGCGCTGAAATCGCCATCGACCGTATCAACAGTGAGGGTGGGCTGCTCGGCGGCCGCAAGCTTGAACTGGTGATCCGTGACGAGCATGCCTCGGCCGTGGAAGCCGTCGCTGGCGTGCGCGAATTCGCAGGCGCCGGCGTCAACATGCTGTTCGGCGCGCCGCTGACTTCCTCGGCGCTGGCCATCCTGCCGATCATGCCGACGCAGGACGCTGTGTTCACAGTGACCGGCAGCGCCAATCTCGCGCTGACGCATGAGCTATTCAACAAGAACAGCTTCACCATCATCGAGAATGACTACATCATCCGCAGCCTGCATGGCCGCCTGATGGCCGAGCGCTATCCGGAAATCCTGCAATGGGGCGCGATCTTCCCTGATTACGCCACTGGCCATGCGTCCTGGCAGTTCTTTACCAAGGCGCTGGTCGAGGCGCATGCCAAGGCCGGCCGCAAGGCGGAAATTGCCGAGGCGGTGCTGACCAAGATCGGCCAGCCGGAATTCCGCACCCAGATCGCGCGCCTGCAGACCATGCCGGTCGAAGGCCTGTTCAACGTGCTGTTCGGGCCGGAAGAAAACAGTTTCTTCCAACAGGGCAACGGCATGGGTCTGTTCAAGAAGATCAAGGTGAACGCGGAAGTGTCCAACGGCCCCGATCTCGGTCGCGCACTGCGCGGCACACTGCCGGACAATATCTGGTCCTATGTGCATTTCTGGGCCAAGGGCAACAACAACCCGCTCGCGAACGACCTGGCCTCGGAATACATCAAGCGCACCAACGAGGAATATGTCTCGCCCTATTCCTACCCGGGCCATACCGCCATCCTCGCCTACGCCAACGCCATCAAGAAGGCGGGCAGTGCCTCGACCCAGGCAGTCGCCGGCGCGATGGAAGGTCTGCAATATGACAGCGCCAAGGGTGCCAGCACCTTCCGCAAGGAAGACCACCAGGGTCTGGCGAAGGTGAACTTCATCCGCCTTGGCCCGAATGGCGATAGCTGGGAGGCGAAGGAATTCCGCGAATATGCCGCCTCCGACATGGCCAATCCCGCGACCCCGGGCGTGAAATTCACGCTCTGATTGCTTGACCGGACCGGCGCGCCGCCCCCGATCCGGGGGGCGCGCCGGCTACCACTGACGACTGAGCAGAAGGCAGAGAAAGCAATGTCCGAGATCAACCGCATGGCTAATCCGATCGTGCCGACATGCCCGGCGGATATCGATCTGACGGATCAGGATTTCCGCGAATGTCCTTACCCCGGCTTCGAGCTTCTGCGCGAGGAAGCGCCGGTCTGGTACGACGAGCGCACAAAGGTATTCGTCGTCACGCGCTACGGCGATATCCGCGCGGTGATGCTCGATCCGAAAACATTTACCTCAATCCGCCCGCGCGAAGCCGATATCGTCAATGCCGTCCGCAATGAGCGGCTGATGCATGCCTACAAGACGCGCGGCTGGGTCCCCGCGCCGACGCTGGCGCTGCGTGATAATCCCGAGCACGACCAGATGCGCTCCTCCTATGAGAACGCCTTCCGCGCCGCCAAGCTGAAGGAGCTGGAGCCCTTCGTCGAGCAGACCGCGCAGGAGTTGGTCGACAGTTTCATCAATGATGGAAAATGCGATTTCGCCCGCCAGTACGCCCTCGAACTGCCGCTGATCGTCACCTGCAAGCAGATGGGCGTGCCCGTCGAAGACCGCTACCGCATCAAATCTTGGACCGATGCCTGGACCACCCGCACCGGCAGCCAGGCGCATACCGACGAGATTTTCGACAAATGCGTCGATGCCGAAATCGAGGCCCAGCATTACTTCCAGCCGATCTTCGAGCGCCTGCGCAAACAGCCCGATGAGACGCTGCTCTCCGATCTGGTCAACCGCGTGATTACCGAATGGGGCCGGCCGCTCAATGATAACGAGCTGCATGCTGCCATGATGTCCGACACCTTCGTCGGCGGTTCGGAGACCACGGCGCATACGCTCTCCGCCGGCATGATGCTGCTCGAAGAGAATCCCGGCATGTGGGAAAAGCTGAAAGCCGATCCGGCGAAATACCTCCGCACCTTTATCGAGGAAGTGCTGCGCCTGGAAAGCCCGGTGCAGAGCCGCGTGCGTATTGCCGCAGTGGATACCGAGCTCGAAGGCGTCACGATTCCCGCGGGCTCGGTCATCGACCTCCGCTATGGCGCCGGCAACCGCGACCAGCGCCACTTCGCCGAACCGACCAAGCTCGATCTCGACCGCAGCAATGCGGCGAGCCATGTCGCCTTCGCCGCCGGCGTGCATCACTGCCTCGGCGCGCCGCTGGCCCGCCGCGAACTCTATATCGGCTTCACCGTGCTGCTGAACCGCATTAAGGATTTCAAACTGGTGCCTGGGGCGAATAACTTCCGCCACATCCCGCATTACTTCCTGCGCGGGCTGAAGGAATTGCACATGACCTTCACGCCGGAACCGAAGGCCTGACTCATCGCGGGGCCTGATCCAAACGCGCCGCCGCTACGTAAGCCCTCTGGCAGCATATCCATTCCTGGTGCGCCGCCGGAGGGTTTTTTCATGCGCGTGACCGGAGACTGGGGCAAAGACCAGGCGCTCGCCTTCATGGCGGACAGCATCATCCCGCTGCGCCTGGCCGCACTCGACGGCGCCGGCTTTCCGGTGAACATCTCGCTCTGGTTCCTGCCCGAAGACGGCGCGCTCTGGTGCGCCACCAACCGCCGCGCCAAGCTCGTCACCTATCTGGGCCAGAACCCCCGCGTCAGCATCGAGGTCGCCGCCGACGCCCCGCCCTATCGCGGCGTGCGCGGCCAGGGGATGGCGAGCCTGCATCCCGACCAGGGCTGGACCATGCTGGACCGGCTGCTGACCCGCTACCGCATCAGCCGGAGCAGCCAACTGGCGCGCATGCTGACCGCCAAGGCGGACCAGGAAGTGGCGATCCGCATCGCGCCGACGCGGCTGAGCAGCTGGGATTTCAGCACGCGGATGGTGGATGCGGTGGCTGCCTGAACTTGTGCGGCGGCATCCTCATTGGGATAATATGACCGCCCCTTAGAACGGAGTGGCCCGCATGATCCGCCGACTGCTTCTCATTCTCCTGCTTGGCGCTGTGCTTCCCGTTGCGGCATGCAGCACGGTGGCGGGCGTCGGCGAGGATATTTCTGGCACCGCGCGCTGGACGAAGCGGCAACTCGACGGCCGCTGATCGCAACGCTCCGGAATGAAAACGGGCTCCCGGTCTGCACCGGAAGCCCTCATTCTGTCAGCCCAGGACTGGAAAATCAGGCAGCAGCCTTGATCGCCGCCGCCCGCACTGCCTCATCCACGCCGCCCGCGAACTGCTCGAAATTCTTCTCAAAGCGGCCCACCAGATCGGCGGCAACACGGTCATAGGCGCCCTTGTCGGCCCAAGACTCACGCGGGTCGAGCACACCATTGGGAATGCCCGCCACCGCGGTCGGCACGGACAGGCCAAAGAACGGATCGCGGCGGAATTCCACCTTCGCCAGCGAGCCATCCAGCGCCGCGTTGATCAGCGCGCGGGTGTGCTTGATGGACATGCGGGCGCCGACGCCATAGCCGCCGCCAACCCAGCCGGTATTCACCAGCCAGCAATCGGCTCCGTATTGCGCGATCAGCTTCTGCAGCAGCTCGCCATAGACCGACGGGCGGCGCGGCAGGAAGGGGGAGCCGAAGCAGGTGGAGAAAGTCGCCTGCGGCTCGGCCGCCAGACCCTTTTCAGTGCCGGCGACACGCGCGGTGTAGCCGGACAAGAAATGATACATCGCCTGCGCCGGCGTGAGTTTTGCGATCGGAGGCAGCACGCCGAACGCGTCGCAGGTCAGCATGATCACGTTGGAAGGCTGCCCGCCCCGGCCGGAGAGTTCCACATTCGGGATGAAATTCACCGGATAGCAGGAGCGCGTATTCTCGGTCAGCGACTTGTCGGAGAGATCGAGATTGCCGTGCTCATCGGCGACCACATTCTCCAGCACCGCGCCGAAACGATGCGAGGCCGCGAAGATTTCCGGCTCCGCTTCGCGCGACAGGTTGATGACTTTCGCATAGCAACCGCCTTCGAAGTTGAAGACGCCATGCTCGCCCCAGCCATGCTCGTCATCGCCAATCAGCGTGCGGCCCGGATCGGAGGACAGTGTGGTCTTGCCAGTGCCGGACAGGCCGAAAAACAAAGCCACGTCCTTCTTCGGGCCGATATTGGCGGAGCAATGCATCGGCAGCACGCCGGCGGCCGGCAGCTTCCAGTTCATGATGGTGAAGACGGACTTCTTGATCTCACCGGCATATTCCGTGCCCGCGATAACCACGACGCGCTCGGCAAAGGAGAGCGCGATCGCCGTGGTGCTGCGCACGCCATCGATCGCCGGATCGGCCTGAAACATTGGCGCATGCAGAATCACATAGTCCGGCTCGAAGCTCTTCAGCTCTTCCGCAGACGGGCGGATGAACATGTTGCGGGCAAACATCGCATGCCAGGCATGGGTAGTGACGATGCGCACCCGCACGCGATGCGTAGGGTCCGCACCGGCATAAAGATCCTGCACATAAAGCTCGTGGCCTTGCAGATAGGCCTGCACGCGCGCCTTGAGCAGGGCGAACTTCTCCGGCGCCAGGCGCTGGTTGACCTTACCCCAATCGACATCGGCTGCCGTGGCAGGTTCGTCCACCACGAATTTGTCCTGCACGGAGCGGCCAGTATGCACGCCGGTGCGTACGATCAGCGCGCCATCGGCGGAGAGGCGGCCCTCATTGCGGCGGAGTGAATCGGCCAGCAGCTGAGGTGCGTGCTGGTTGGCCTGCACGGCGCGGGCAACGGTGATCCCGGTCCCGGCGAGGGCGGCGAAATGATGCGGTTTGGCCGCGGCATCGATATGCGACGTCACGATGGGTCAAGTCCTTTTGCAATCAGTGCCGCGGCGGCGTTGCCAGTCGGCGCGAAAATCGTTTCCAGCCCCTTGGCCCGAGCCCTACCGGCCCTCAGCCCTACCGGATGAGTGTGGCGGCAAATAGGCAGTGATGGGTGCCGCGTCTATCGTTGTTCGTGCTGGTCAACCAGACGTGGCGCGCAATGCACGCAGCTGTTGCACCAGCTCAGTACGTATTTGTTCGGAGGATTGAACGGGTTTTGCCCAGTTTATACGAAGGGACCGCTCCTCGGATGCAAGATCGGCCCCGTCCACGTCCACTGCGACCATCTTCCATACATTCCCCATACCGCCAGAAGCTTGCGCCAGCGAGACCAGCGCATCCGCGTGGTCTGCATTGCAATGCTCGAGGATGGATCGGGAAGATGCGGCAATAGCACTGACTGATTCGGAATCCGGCAATAATTCCGCCTGGCGCAAGCGCCGCGCGCGGGCGAAACCGCCCACCAGCAGCGCCCCCATCGGCCGGATGCGCCAGAAGCGGAAATCGCCGAAATCTGCATAGAGCGCCGCATAAGGATGCAGCGCCAGGAACAACGCTCGCGCCTCCGAAGCCTCCTCAGAGGGTATCGGCTCGGCTAGGCCGGTGACTGTTACGCGCGGCGCAGTCTGCGGATTTTCCCCGTCCCTCTCCCCAGTCGCCAGCAAGGCGCAGCGCGGATCGGCCACCAGGTGGCGGGTATGCTCGGAGATATCGGAGAGCAGCAGGACGATCTCACCCGCCACGGTCACCGCATGGGTCACCAGCGTGACGAAGGGCTGGCCGTCCTTGGTGGTGGCCAGGCTGGCCTGCCGGGCCGACCGCAACAGGCAGCGCGCCTCGAATCCGGCCAGATTGGGGGCATCGGCGCCAGAATCGGTGGTCATTGCGGCCTCGTCCATGATCTGCCTCTTTCTTTGCCCGAATACGCCACAATCTGCTTGCATGGTGCCCAACAGAGAGATCGAGGCAACAATGAAGCAGACCATCGCACTCGTCGATGACGACCGGAACATCCTCACCAGCGTGGCCATGACGCTGGAACAGGAGGGATTCCAGGTGCGCACCTTTACCGATGGCGAAAGCGCGCTGCAGTCCATCATCCGCCAGCCAGTCGATCTGGCCGTGCTCGACATCAAGATGCCCCGCATGGACGGAATGGAGCTGCTCCAGCGCCTGCGCCAGCGCAGCGCCCTGCCGGTGATCTTCCTGACCTCCAAGGATGAGGAGGTGGACGAGCTGATGGGCCTGCGCCTCGGCGCCGATGATTACATCACCAAGCCCTTCTCCCAGCGCCTGCTGATCGAACGCATCCGCGCCCTGCTGCGCCGCAACGAGAACAGCCGCGCCGAGGGCTCCGGCGCCGCCCCAGGCGGGGTCATGGTGCGGGGCGATCTCGTGCTCGACGAGACCAAGCATCAATGCACCTGGAAGGGCATCGATATCCAGTTGACGGTGACTGAATTCCTCCTGGTCAAGGCGCTCGCCGCGCGCCCGGGCATGGTGAAATCCCGAGACCAGCT
>CANJOG010000090.1 GCA_947475475.1 Acetobacteraceae bacterium | reverse complement strand
TGGTCGCGCCGCACATTGGTGGTGTAGCCGTCATGCGCGTGGAAGATCACATGAAGCGCCTCGTCCTTCGGCTGCACGAGATCGATCAGCGCGCGCGCCGAGACGCCCCTCCAGCGATTGTCGTAGCGTGACCATTGCGTCACGCAATGCATGTCACTGACACTCTCGGTCTGCGGCAGTGCCATGAACTCCGCCAGATTGAGACTGGCCGGATGCGCCACGGCGCCATCGATATCGAGGCGGAATTTCGATGGCGGCACATGCGGCTGCACGCCGAGATCGAGCACCGGCCAGTCGCGGACCAGGCGTTGGCCCGGTGGCAGGCGGTCCTCGCGATCGGCGGTCAGACCGGTCAGCAACCGGCCCTCGCGCGCCCATTCCTGCTTGGCCTCGACCAGCTTCTCGCGCACGCGGCCGCTCAGCGTGATGTCCTCGTCCCGATCTTCCGCCATCGCGGCAGCCTCCCCCGGTGTCGTCGCGCGGCAGAGTTACCCCAGCCGGGCCGCAGGGCAAGAGACCCGGTCCTAGTGGCTGACCCGCCGAACCCGGCGGGCCAGCATGCCGCGCACCCGCTCCATCACGCCTGCCCAGTCGCCGGGCTGTTCCTGGCGGAAAATCGTCATGGTCGGATACCATTCCGTGTCGTCGCCCGCCGTACCCCAGCGCCAGCAGCCATCCCAGCGCGAGAGTAGCCAGACCGGCTTGCCCAGCGCCCCGGCCAGATGGGCCACCGAAGTGTCCACCGTGATGACCAGATCCAGCGATGCGATCAGCCCCGATGTGGCGGCGAAATCATCCAGCCCTTCCGGCTGTTCCAGCGCCAGCCCGTCCGGCGCCGGTTGTGCCGCCGCTTCGCCCTGTTGCAGGCTGATCAGCCGCACCCCGGCAATTCCGGCCAGAAGCGCGCAATCGGCCAGCGTCATGGAGCGCCGCTGATCCGCCAGCCAGGCCTCGCGCATGCCGCGCCGTGGCGCCCCGGCCCAGACCAGGCCGACCTTTAGTTCCGGCCCAGCACCCAGCCAGGCACGAGCTTTGCGGATATCGGTATCCGGCGCATGCAAATAGGGAAAATGTGCGACCGAGCCCGGATCACCCTGGCCGGTTTCATGCGGCAGGCTCTGCAAGGCGCAAGCAATATCGGCTTCAGGCAGCCGATCAGAATAGCCGACGACCTTCTCGATAACGGGCATCACCCGGAACAGCCGCACCAGCTCGTCCTGCACGCGCAGGATCACCCGCCCGCCACGCTGGGCGGCCAGCCGCGCGAAACGGACGAATTGGAGCGTGTCGCCAAACCCCGCCTCGGCAAACAGCAGGATGCGTTTGCCGGCGAGGCGCTCGCCATGCCACCAGGCGCCGGTCCAGCCATGCGGGCGCACGCCCCTGGTCTGCCAGCGCCATTCATTCTCCGCCCAGCCCTCGGCCCACCGGCCGGCCCGGAGCAGGGTCAGGGCATGGTTCACATGTGCCTCGGCCCGGCCGGGATCGAGCGCCAGGGCCCGTTTATGCGCGGTCAATGCCTGGCTGAGCGCCCTGGTCAGCGCCAGGGTCACGGCCAGATTGTCATGCGACCCTGCATCGCGCGGATCGATCGCGATGGCCTGGCGATAGGCCTCCGCCGCCTCTCCATGGCGTTGCGCTTCGTGCAGGGCATTGCCGAGATTGGACCAGGCGGCGGCCAGGCGCGGGTCCAGGGCGATGGCGCGGCGCGCCTCCTGCCCGGCCTCGCCAAAGCGCGCCTGCATGTTCAGAATAGCGGAAAGATTGGCATGCTGGGCGGCACGATTGGGCGCCAGACGAATGGCGGACCGGCAGGCCTGCTCAGCCTCCTCATAATGATCCAGCTTCATCTGGGCGACCGACAGGTTGGCGGCGCTGTCGGCGTAGTCGGGCGCAAGGGCGAAAGCTGTGCGGAACATCTCCGCCGCTTCCTCCGCGCGCCCCAGATCGGAGAGCGCCAATCCCAGCTCGTTGCGCAGCCAGGCATCATTGGGCATTTGCCGCAGTGCCGAGCGTAAGACTGCAATCGCTTGCGGCATGATGCCGGATTGCCGCAATGCACTGCCAAGGCCGGCCATAGAATCCGGATCGTCCGGCAACATGATCAGCGCCTGGCGAAAGGCGCGCGCGGCTTCCTCGGCCTTGCCGGCGGCGAGCAGCCCCTGGGCCAGGCCGCGGGCATAAAGCCCCTGCCCCGGATCGAGCCGCAGCGCCGCGCGCCAGGCGCCAGTGGCTTTGTCGGGCATCGCCTGGGACTGCCAGTAGCAGGCGGCCAGCGCGTGCACCCGCGGATCGCGCGGTGCCGCGTCCAGGGCGCGGCGAAGCATGTCCCTGCCCTGCCTTGGCTCGCCTGCCTGCCCGGCCAGAAATCCGGCGCGCGCAAGATCGAGCGGCGATGAGGTCTGCGCCACAGTGGCGCCGGCAAGCTGCGTTGAGCTGTGCATAAATCGGGACTCCCCGTTTGTCCCGATCAGAATTGCGCACAAAGATGAAGAATTCGTTGATGGCGCGCGGAAGTCCTCGCCGCTTAATGATGCAGCGTTGAGCCGAAACTAGCCGCGCATCCGCAGCAGCCGCGCCTTGTCGCGTTGCCAGTCACGCGCGGCGACCGCGGCGCGCTTATCGGCCTTCTTGCGGCCCTCGGCGACGCCCAGCAGCACTTTGGCGATGCCGCGCTCATTGAAGTGGATATCCAGCGGCACCAGGGTCATGCCATCGCGGCCTGCCGCGCCAAGGAGCTGGTCCACCTGCTTGCGATGCAGCAGCAGCTTGCGCGGCGCGCGCGGTTCGAAGCGGGACAGCACACCGCCCTGATATTCCGGGATATAGCAGCCCTGGAGCCACAACTCGCCATCGCGCTCCCCCGCCCAGGCCTCGGTCAGCGTGGCGCGGCCGAGGCGCAGCGACTTCACCTCGGGGCCTTTGAGGATGATGCCGGCCTCGACGGTTTCCTTGATCGTGTAGTCGTACCGGGCCTTGCGATTCTGCGCGGCGATGCCGTGCGAGATCATGCCGGATTTGCGTTTTTCAGCCATATTTCCTGCACCCGAGGGAAAGCACCCTCAGTTGAGCAGCCCCACTTCCAGCATGGCCGCGCGGACGCGCTCACGCGAGGATTGCGCAATCGGCGCCAGCGGCAGACGGCATTGCGAGGAGGTGAAACCGAGCAGGCTGGCGGCATATTTCACCGGGCCGGGGCTGGTTTCGCAGAACATCGCGTCATGCAGCGGCACCAGACGGTCCTGGATGGCAATCGCCTCATCAACATTGCCGGCCTGCCAGGCGGCATGCATCTCCGCGCACAGGCCCGGCGCCACATTGGCCGAGACGCTGATGCAGCCATCCCCGCCAGCCGCCAGGAAACTGATCGCGGTGTGGTCCTCGCCCGAAAGCTGGATGAACCCGGACCCGCAAGACCGCCGCGTGTGCAGCGGCCGCGCCAGATTGGCGGTGGCATCCTTCACGCCGACAATATTCGGATGCTTGGCCAAGCGCGCCATGGTCTCGACGGTCATATCCACCACCGAGCGGCCGGGGATGTTGTAGACCACGATCGGCAGGTCCACCGCCTCGGCAATGGCCATGTAATGCAGATACAGGCCTTCCTGGGTCGGCTTGTTGTAATAGGGCGTCACGATCAGCGCGGCATCGGCGCCGATCTGCTTGGCGTGGCGGGTCAGCGCGATGGCTTCCGAGGTCGAGTTCGACCCAGCGCCGGCGATCACAGGCACGCGGCCGCGGGCGACCGCGACGGTGATTTCCACCACGCGGCGATGCTCGTCATGGCTCAGCGTCGGGCTCTCGCCGGTGGTGCCCACCGGGATCAGCCCGTTCGTGCCCTGCTCGATCTGCCAGTCGACGAAACGCTCCAGGGACTTCTCATCCACGGAGCCATCCTCGCGCATCGGTGTGACCAGGGCGACGAGAGACCCCTTGAACATGGCGGCAAATCCTCTGGAATCGGGCTTGGGCGGCAGTGCACCGCCCTGGAATGGAAGCAGAAACTAGGCGCGCGGACTGCCCCTCGCAAGGCCAGCGCGGCTGATGCGCTCAGGTTGAGGTGCCCGGAAGGCCGCATCCGGTGTCAGCAGCACCAAGAAGGGCAATTCCACTCGCCCGGGCAAGTCCCTACACTCGGGATATGGGCCGCGACCAGAAGCCGATTCCCCTTCCCTGGCGTGCCGCGCTGTTCGGCGCGGTGCTGGGCATGAGCATGTCCGCCGCACCCGGCTGGGCCGCCGAGACCGCCAAGACAACAGCGTCCCCGGCAAAGCAGTCCGTGACCGCAGCACCGGCCAAGCCTGCCGCCAAGCCTGCCCAGATCCAGGCCGCCGTGCCAAAACCCGTCGCTCCCCCCAAGCCGGCCGCGCCGATTGTCGCCGCCGCCGGCACCGCCACGGGCATTGCCGCCATCGCCGCCCTGGTGCGCGCCGATAAATGGGAGGAGGCGGAGGACGCAGCCCATGGCTGGCTCGATCCCGTGGCGCGCAAGCTGATCACCTTCTACCGCCTGCTTGGCCCCGGCGGACGCATCACCGAGCTCGACAGTTTCATTGGTGAGAACCCGGACTGGCCCTCACAACAGGCGCTGTCCCGCCGCCGCGAGGAGGCACTGGCCAGTGAGCCCGATGACGGCACCGCGCTCGGCTATTGTGAGAAACTCTCCCCCCGCCTCGCCTTCACCCTGATGCGCTGCTCGGACGCCTATGCCGCCGCCGGCAAGGAAGATGCGGCAACCGGGGCGGCCCGGGCCGCGTGGGTGGCTGGCATTTCGGAGGAGAAGTCTGAGTCGAAATTCCTCGCCAAATACGGCAAATCTGTCGCCCCGGAGGATGACTGGCGCCGCTATGTCGCCCTCGCCGCCGGGAGCGACGCTGCCGCGCTGAAGCGCCAAGCCGCTCGCCTCGTGCCTCCTTTCCGCCAGGCCGTCGAGGCGCGCGAGGCATTGCGCAAGGACGACCGCGCCGCCGACGCGCTCTATGCCGCCCTGCCAGCCACCTTGCGCGCCGATCCGCTGGTACTGCTGGAAGCCGCCCAGCATCTGCGCCGCACCGCGACGGATGAGGAAGCGGCCAAGCTCTGGGCCGATCTTGGCGAGACGGCGCAGCATCAAGCCAATGCCGAGCGGCTTCCCGCCTTCTGGGCAGAGCGCAACCGCCTCGCCCGCCGCTTGCTCGCCGCCGGCCGCCACGAAGCTACTTATGGCCTGGCTGCACGTCACGGCCTGTTTGCAGAGGCACGCGAGCAGAACGCCGCTGTCGCCGAGGCGGCGCTGGATGCGGAATTCCTCGCCGGCTGGATCGCGCTGCGCAAGCTGGAAGACCCATCCCGCGCCGAGCCGCATTTCCGCGCGCTCGCCAATGACAGCAAATCAGCCATTACCCAGGGCCGGGCCCATTACTGGCTGGCGCGCACCGCGGCGGCGCGCAAGGACAGCGCCAAGGCGAAGCAGGAATATGCTCTGGCCGCCGCCTGGCCGACCAGCTTTTACGGCCAACTCGCCGCCCTGGCGCTGAACGAGGATCCCGCCGCACTCAATGCCCGCATCAAGGCAGTGAAGGAGCCCGGCTACGATCCCTCCCGCGCCCATTCCTTCGCCGCGCGCGAAGTGGCTCGTGCCGCGACGATGCTGGCATCCTGGGGCGAGAAGAACCGGGCGCGCGCCTTCCTCTACCGGCTCGATGAACTGGCCTCGGATTCGGTAGACCGGCTGCTGACCGCCAAGCTGGCGCTGGGTTTCGGCGCGACAGACCAAGCGGTGGCGCTGTCCCGCCGGGCCGGGCGGGACGGGCTGATGCTGCCGGAGACGGGCTGGCCGATGCCCTATGCGGTGCCCGAGGATGGCGATGCGCCTTTGGCACTGGGCGTGATGCGTCAGGAGAGCAATTTCGATGTCGCGGCCCAGAGCCAGGTCGGCGCCCGTGGCCTTATGCAGCTGATGCCGGCCACGGCACGAGCCGTGGCGGCGAAGCTCGGCATCGGCGTCAGTCCGGCGGCCCTTGTTACTGATCCGGACAAGAATATTCGCCTGGGAACTGCCTATATGCGCGGCCTCGTCGATAGTTTCCAGGGATCGGTGCCGCTCGCCGTGGCTGGCTATAATGCCGGGCCTGGGCGGGTGGGCCAGTGGCTGGCCGAGAATGGCGACCCGCGCAGTGGCGTGGCCGAGATGATCGACTGGATCGAACAGATTCCGTTTTCAGAAACGCGGAACTATGTGCAGCGGGTGATCGAGAACATGCAGATATACCGGGCAAGACGCGACATTGTCGCACCGCATCCGCTGGCCGGGCCGCTCGGATGAGCTTTCCCCGCATAGTCTCCAGCGGCGCCTGGACCGGATATTTCCCCGTCGCACCTGGAACCTTCGCCTCAGTCTTTGCGTTGGGCATTGGCGCGCTCCTGCTCTGGCTGTCGCCCTATTTGCTGCTCGCCGCCGCCATACTGGCGACATTCGGCGGCATCTGGGCGATCGGCCAACTCAAGGACGCGCTGCACGATCCAGGCTGGGTGGTGATTGACGAATTTGCCGGCCAGTTCATCGCTTTGCTGGGTCTTGCCACGCTCTCCTGGACCGGGGTCGCGCTTGCATTTGCGCTGTTTCGCTTCTTCGACATCGTCAAGCCAGGCCCGGTCGGCTGGGCAGACCGGATGGGCGGCGCGGTTGGCGTCATGCTGGACGATGTGATCGCCGGCATTTTCGCCGGTATCATCGTCTTTGCCGCGCGCATGATCTTCCCTGGATATATCTGACAGGATACTCCGCATGACCATCAGCGACGAAGAGACCGGCAGACTGGCGGAGGAATTTCTTGCCGCCTGCCGGGCCAAGGGGATTCTGGCCAGCACGGCGGAAAGCTGCACTGGCGGGCTGATCATCGGCGCACTGACCGAGATTGCCGGCTGTTCGGATGTGGTCGATCGCGGCTTCATCACCTATTCCAACGAGGCAAAGCGCGACATGCTCGGCGTGCATGAAGGCGTGATTGTGCATGTTGGCGCAGTCAGCGAGGAAGTGGCGCGCGCCATGGCTGAGGGCGCGATCGCGCAGTCACGTGCCGGCATCGCGCTCGCCGTGACCGGCATTGCCGGTCCCTCCGGCGGCTCGCCCGACAAGCCGGTCGGCACGGTGTGGTTCGGTGTCTGCCGGCGTGGTGGCACGACCATTGCCGAACGCCGCGTCTTTGCCGGCAACCGCGAGACGGTGCGCAAGCAGACCGTGGCGCATGCGCT
>CANJOG010000089.1 GCA_947475475.1 Acetobacteraceae bacterium | reverse complement strand
GGTGGACGAGTTCGCCGATCTCGCCTGGCGAGACGTCATTCATGGCGTCATCGACGATGCGGGTCTCCACGAACAGCACGGGGCGGCCGGCGGAGGCGGGGCGGGCGTCGTGTTCCTCTGGGCGCAGGGCTGCGGCAAGCGGGCCGATTTCGGTCTGGCCGTAGAAATTCCACACGCGCAGCGTCGGCAAAGCGCGGCGCAGGCCGTGCAGCACTTCGGTCGGCATGATCGAGGCGCCGTAATAGCCCTTGGTGAGGGTGGCGAGTTTTTCGGGCGCGAAATCGGGATGGTTGAGAATGCCGATCCAGACGGTGGGCGGGGCGAAGAAGGAGGTGGCGCGATTCTCCTGCACCACCTCGATGATCTCGCCGGCATCGGCACGTTCGAGAATGATGTTGCGCCCGCCGAGGAAGAGGTAGGGCGTGAGGAAACAATGCATCTGCGCGCAATGATAGAGCGGCAGGGCATGCACCACGACATCCTGGGCCGCGTATTCGCCGACATGGATGCAGGACATGTTCTGGTGCACGAGCCCGGCATCGGTGAGCAGCGCGCCCTTGGGAGCGGATTCGGTGCCGCTGGTATAGGCGAGCTGGGCCGGTTGCGGCGGCCGGCCGGTGGGTGGTGGGATGATGAGGGCGGCCTCGCCCGGTTCGGTGAACTCGGCGACGTCGCGGATCAGCATGCCGGCTTCCAGCGATGAGGCGGCGGCGCGGGCGGTGGCGGTGAATTCCGGCCCGGCATAGAGCACGCGCGGGGCGGCGTGGCCGAGAATATAGGCGATCTCCTCGGCGCCGAGCATGAAGTTGATCGGCACATGGATGGCGCCGAGCGCCTGGGTGGCGAGCCAGCCGATCAGATAGGCGTCCGAATTGCGGGCCAGAAAGGCGACGCGATCGCCCGGGCGGACGCCGAGGCCGGAGAGGCGCTTCGCTCCGGCGAGGCTCGCCTGGAGGAGTGCCTCATAGCTCCAGTCCCGCCCCTTGAACTGCACGGCGATGGCGGCGGGGGAGCGGCGGACGGCGCGCAGCACCCCGTCAAAAATCGCACTCGGCTGGAAATCCTCGCTCATATCGTCCCCGTCCCCGTCCCCGCGTATCGCGCCGCGGCGATTGTAGAGCCGGGGGGAGCGGGGTCAACGCGGCGGGGGTGACTCGCGATCGGTGGCGAGCAGCCAGGTCATGAGCAAGGAAGCGAGCAGGCAGCCGGCGATCTGGGCGATGATGAAGCCCGGCAGGTCGAGCGGGCGGATGCCGGAGAAGGTGTTGGTCAGCGAGCGGGCGATGGAGACCGCGGGATTGGCGAAGGAGGTCGAGGCGGTGAACCAGTAGGCGCCGGTGATGTAGAGGCCGACCAGCATGGGCACGGCGTCGCGGCGGAAGCGGATGCCGGCGAGGATGGTCACCACCAAGCCGAAGCTCGCCACGCCCTCTGCGAACCATTGCGCCCCGCCGGTGCGGATTTTCAACGACGGATCGAGCAAGGGGGCGGCGAACATCAGATGGGCGATGATGGTGCCGGCAATGCCGCCAGCGATCTGGGCGAGGATGTAGGGGGCGAGGTCCCGGCCGGCGAGGTCGCGGCGGAGTGCGAAGACCAGCGAGACGGCCGGGTTGAAATGCGCGCCGGAGATCGGGCCGAGGATGGTGATGAGCACCACCAGCATGGCGCCGGTGGCCACCGTATTGCCGAGCAGGGCGAGTGCCACGTCCCGCGTCAGCGTCTCGGCCATGATGCCGGAGCCGACCACGGTGGCGACCAGCATGGCGGTGCCGAGCGCCTCGGCGGTGAGGCGGCGGGAGAGGGTCGGAGCGGGGCTGGTGCTCATCAGTCTTTCCCCGCACCGGCGCTGGCGCCGGGGGCGCGGCCGATTTCCGTGAGGCGGGCGGCCAAAGCGAGCTTGGTCAGGCTGGCGAGCGGCAAAGCGAGGAAAGGCCCGATGCGGTTGCGCAACAGGCGGAAAGCCTCGACGAAGGCGGCTTCAATGAGCAAATCCGGGCCTTCGACGGCGGCGGGGTCTTCGATGCCCCAATGGGCGGTCATCGGATGGCCGGGCCAGATCGGGCAGATTTCGCCGGCGGCATTGTCGCAGACGGTGAAGATGAAATCGATCTGCGGCGCCTGCGGGGCGGCGAATTCTTCCCAGCTTTTGGAACGCAGTCCGTCGGTCGGGTAGCCGAGGCTGGTCAGTGTCTTCAGCGCGAAGGGGTTGACCACGCCTTTCGGGTGGCTGCCGGCGGAATAGGCGTTGAAACGCCCGGCGCCATCCTTGCGGAGGATGGATTCGGCGAGAATCGAGCGCGCCGTATTGCCGGTGCAGAGGAACAGGACATTAAGCACAGGCGCGGTCATGGGGGGGCTCCGATGTTGGGAGGCAGGTGGACGGCGTGCAGGGCGGGGTGAGGTCGGCGATCAGCGGGGCGCAGAGTTCCGGGGCGCCGCCGCAGCAATCGCGCAGCAGGAATAAAGCAAGCTCGCGGAAGGCCGGCAGGGTGGCGCGATAGGTCACCGAGCGGCCATGGCGGGTGGCGGCGACCAGGCCGGCATGGGCGAGGATGGTGAGGTGGGTCGAGAGTGTGTTGTGCGGAATGGCCAGCGCGCGGGCGAGGTCCCCAGCGGCCATGCCATCCGGCTCGTGGCGAACGAGCAGGCGGAACGCCTCCAGCCGTGTGGGCTGGGCGAGGGCGGAGAGTGCGGCCACGGCCTGGGTTGCGTCCATAAGTCGAGACTATTCGACATATTGTTGATTGGCAATGTGATCCGCCGCGATCGGGGACGCATTGCGGCACGCTCGCAAATGGGTGGCTTGTCTCGCCTCAGAGGGGTTGCGTGGGGGGGATGGACTCGCTAGGTAGCAGCCGCTTTTCGGCGCTGCACTAGCTCAGTGGTAGAGCACTCCCTTGGTAAGGGAGAGGTCGACAGTTCAATCCTGTCGTGCAGCACCATTCTCCCCAAAATCGATGGATCAGCGGCGCGGGCGGAAGCATTTCCATGCCCAGGCGGCGACGAGTGCGTTCAGCACGGCGGTGGCGAGCAGGGTGGTGGACGCGGCCAGGCCTAGTGCGGCCAGCACCGCGATGGCGACGCCACCGACAACCATGGCGATCGCATTGGCGATGTTATTGGCGGCGATCATGCGGGCGCGGGCGTCATGCGGCGCATTGGCCTGGACCAGGGCGTAGAGCGGCACTGAATAGGCGCCGCCGCAGGCTGCCAGGAGCAGGAGGTCGGCGATCAGGCGCCAGCCTTGCAGGCTGGTGAGCATGGCGCTGATGGTGGGCAGGGTGGTGGTGGCGGAGGCCGTCCAGGCGAAATCGGCGAGAAAGAGCGTCATGCCGAGCCCCATCCAGGGCACCAGGCGGGGCGTGAGGGCGCCGTGCAGCAGCTTGCCGCAGGCGACCGAGCCGATGCCGACGCCGAGGGCGAAGATGGTCAGCAGCAGCGTGACAACCGCGCCGCCGGCGCCGAGTTCGTCGCGGACCAGGGCTGGGAATTCGGCCAGCACGGTGGCGCCGAGAGCCCAGAACCAGGAAATGCCGAGCAGGGAGCGCCAGATGATCGGGATGTGCCGCGCCGCAGCCAGCACGCGGGTGGTTTCAGCATAGAGGTTCCAGTCGAGCTGTAATTCCGTGGCGGCGGGCGGCAACGCGGGTATGGCGCGGGCGGCCAGTAGGCCGGAGAGTGAAACAGCGAGGCCCAGCACGGCGACGATGACGGAGCCGCCGGGCAGGATGACCAGGGCACCGCCGGCGACCGTGCCGAGCAGGATGGCGACGAAGGTGCTGGCCTCGATCAGGCCGTTGCCGGCGAGCAATTCGCGGCCGCTCAGCAATTCCGGGAGGATGCCGTATTTCAGCGGGCTGAACAGGGCCGCCTGGACGCCGAGGCCGAACATGACGGCGAGCAGGATGGGCGTGCTGGTGAGGAAGAAGCCGAGTGCTGCCAGGACCAGCAAGGCGAGTTCGGCATATTTGGTCAGCAGGATCAGGCGCGGCTTGGCCAGTCGGTCGGCAAGCTGGCCCGCCGTGGCGGAGAGGATGGCATAGGGGGCGATGAACAGCGCGCCCGCCAGGGCCGCGAAGGCGGTGCCCTGGTTGCCGCTGCCGAAGACGGCGAGGACCACCATGGCGTTCTTGACCAGATTATCGACCAGCGCGCTGGCTGCCTGGGAGAGGGCGAGCGGCCAGAAGCGGCGGGTTGAGAGCAGGCCGAGGGCAGTGGGAGGGGTGTCGCTATGCATGGGCGCATCACGTCAGGCGTGGCGGCGCGGTGCAAGCCCTGGGTGCTGATGAATGGCCGGAGGGGTGGGGTCAGCTCGCCTGGTCGAGCTGGCGCTTCACATGCACGGCCATGCGTTCCAGCAGCTTATCCTCTGGCCCCATCATCATATAGCCGATGCCTTTTTCGACCCAGGCGAAACCGTCCGTATCCTTGTCGCGCACATCGACGCGGTGGATGCCGGTGGTCTGGGCCATGACTGGGCGGACGAACATGGTCATGCGCAGCCCGGCCTCGTTGTCATACATGAACAGGGCCGCGGGGCCGCGATCGGTGGCGACGAGGCGGCCGCCGATCAGCTTATAGCCGAGTTCGGTGAGGTCTGGCGGGGCCACCGGGCGGTTCAGGCGGTTGGACAGCCAGCGGGCGAGATCGTCACGCTGGGGGGCCCAGAGTTCCACCGGGCGGCGCTTGTCGGAGGCATAGACGAGGTGGCTGGAGACGGCCTCACGGGCCAGGGCGGCCATGCCGGTAGGGGAATTGCCGTCGGTATTGGCATGCAGCAGCCAGCCGCCGCCACCGCCGATGCCGAGCGCCAGGACGATGGAGGCGGCCTGGCGCCAGAAAGTGTTGCGCCGGGCGGGCAGGCGCTCCTCGATCAGGCGGGAGAGATTGAGCGCGGGCGGCACCGGGGCGGCGGCGATGGGGGCGAAGATGCTGCGTAGCGCGTCCCGCTGGGCCTGGAAATCGGCGACCATGGCGGCGGCGTCGGGTTGTTCAGACAGGTAGCGGCGCACCGCCTCGCGGCGGTCCGGCTCCAGCAGATTGTCCACGAAAGCGTGGAGTTCCTCTTCCTGGATCGGGGCGAGTTCTGTCACTTCACCCTCCGCAGATGCGGCCGCACGCCCTCATCGGTGGCGACGCGCAAGCGTTCGCGGGCGCGTGAGAGGCGGGACATGACGGTGCCGATCGGCACGCCGAGGACGCGGGCGGTCTCGGCGTAAGACAGATCCTCGACCGAGACGAGAAGGACGACACTGCGCTGTTCTTCCGGAAGGCTGTCCAATGCGCGCAGCATGTCGCGCCAGCGGAGCGAATCCTCCTGGGCGGGGCCGGTGGCGTTGGGAATGTCGTCCGTCGTGGGCAGATGGCGGCCACGCACCTTGGCCTTGCGCATCTGGCTGATGAACAGGTTGTGCATGATGGTGAACAGCCAAGGCCGCACATCGGAATCGTCGTGGCGCGTGTGCAGGTTGTCGAGCGCGCGAAGCAGCGTGTAGTGCACCAGGTCATCGGCATCGTTGCGGCTGCGCAGCAGGGCGTAGGAATAGCGCCGAAGCGCGGGGATGCAGGCTTCGATATCGGAGATTGGCCCGGCCATGGTCGGTCTACGCCCCGACCGGCCGGAAGCTGCGGCCGCTGCCCAGGCTTCGCTGGCTTGGCTGGTGGAAACCGGACTCATTCATTCTGACCCGCATGCTGGTCCAGCCCCCTGGCCGCCAGTCTCGCTGCATGAACGAGACGGGCGGGTGAATATTCCCTTCGCAATCGAATGACGTGAGTACGTACGGAAGGCAAGAACCTTATTGGGGTAGGTCGCTCGGGCTTGCGCTCAGGACTTGCGGATCATCGGGCAGCGGCTGTCGGCGAGCGGAGTGAAGATATCGTCGCCCCGGACGGTGCCGACCACGTTCATGATGTCCCACTTGCCGGTCGATTCTGACGGCTTTTTGACCTGGAGCAGGAACTGGTCGTGCACCATCTGGCCGTCCTCGCGCACACGGCCGGTGGCGGTATAGACATCGTCCACCTTGGTGGCGCGCATCTGGGCCATGATACGGTCCGGATCGGTGGAGCCGGCGGCCTCCATGGCGTTCAGATAGTGCCAGGTGGCGGAATAATTGGCGGTATGGTTATGCGCCGGCGGGCGGCCGATGCGGTCGGTGAAGCGCTTGGCGAAGGCGCGGCTGCGCTCGTCACGGTCCCAGTAATAGCCGGCGGAGGTGTAGAGACCCTGGGCCAGGTCGAGGCCGACGGTCGGGATGTCGTTGATCGAGGAGAAGGGGCTGACCATTTTCTGCTTCGGCGTCATGCCGAAATCGGCTGCGGCCTTGATGGCTCGGGCGGTGTCCAACCCCTGATTGGCCAGGACGACCACATCGGCGCGCGAGGCCTGGGCCTGGAGCATGAAGGAGGAGAAATCGGCCGAGTTGAACGGATGCTTGACGCTGCCCGCGACGGTGCCGCCGGCGCGGGCGATGGTCTGTTCGCCGAACATCTGCTGCTCGGCGCCGCTGACATTATCGACGGTGACGAAGAAGAAGCTTTTGGCCCCCTGGTCGGCGACGGCGCGCAAAGCGGTGACCACCGGGGCCTTGATGTCGTAGGGCCATTGCACGGTGTAGGGATTGCATTCCTCGCCGGTGATGCGGCCGGAATTACCTGAGGCCACCAGCACGATCTTTTTGGCGGGGGCGGCGAGTTTCATGACCGCGAGCACCACGGCGGAGGTGGACATGTCGCCGAAAGCGTCGATGCGCTCGTTATCGATCCAGTTGCGCGCGATGGCGGAGCCGACATCGGGCTTGTTCTGGTGGTCGGCGGAGACCACTTCGACGCGGCGGTTCGGGTGTTTGGCGAGGAAATCCTCCACCGCCATCTGGGTGCCGAGCAGCGAGTATTTGCCGGAATATTCGGCATAGGCGCTGCTGAAATCGGTGAGCACGCCGATCTTGATGGTGCGGTTTGCATCCTGGGCGCCGGCTGGGGCGAGCGGGGCGGCGGCGATGGAGGCCGCCAGGGCCAGTGTCATGGCGCTACGTCGAGCAAGCATGGTTATCCTCCCGGGATGTTATTTTCTGGGGGCAAGATTAGTCGCATTTTTCCGGCCTCGCCAAGCAGGGATACGTTGCCCCGGCATTTTCAGGACGTGGACGGGCTCTAGCCGCGTTTTCCAAGCCAGGAGGCCAACACCGGCTCAATTGCTTCGGCCATGCGCGCCTGGCTCTGCGCCGTGGGATGCAGCGGCGGGTCCGGCGGGGTGAGCAGTCGGTCGTAAAAAGCGG
>CANJOG010000088.1 GCA_947475475.1 Acetobacteraceae bacterium | reverse complement strand
TGTTCGGCCATGGCCTGCTCTATGGCCTCGCCGACCGCCGCGGCGAGTGCATCCACGGCGCCTGCGGCCATTACCGCCGCTGCTTCGTCGAACACACGATCCGCCGGGCGCGCGGCGCCGATCTGGTCATCGCCAACCACGCCCTGGTCATGGCCCAGGCCGCCTTCGCCTCCCCGGTCGGCGGCGGGCTGGACGATGTGGCCGTGCCGACCCGCTATGTCTTTGATGAAGGCCACCACGTCTTCGACGCCGCCGATGGCGCCTTCGCCGCCGAATTCTCCGGCGCCGAGGGTGGCGAACTCCGCCGCTGGCTGCTCGGTGCCGAGGGCAACCGCTCCCGCGCCCGCGGCCTGCGCCGCCGCATCGAGGATCTCGTTGCCGGCAAGCGTGAACTCGAAGCCCCAATGGAAGCCGCCCTGCTCGCCGCCCGGGCACTCCCCGCGCCGATGTGGCAGACAAGGCTGGAAGGCGCCCCACCCGAACTTGCAGGGACCGAGCCCTGCCAGGAAAACCCCGGCGAGGCCTTCCTGCGCGCCGCGAGATCACAAATCCTCGCCCGCCTCGCCGGTGATGGCGAACTCCGCCACTTCGGCGGCTTCGAGCAGGATCTCTACCCGGTCGATGCCGCCCTGGCCTCCACCGCCGACCGCCTGCGCCGCGCCTTGCTGCGTATTTCCGAACCGCTGGCCATGCTCTCCAACCGCCTCGCCGCCCGGCTGGACGACGACGAGGAAGAACTGGACGCAGCCCTCCGCCTCCGCATCGAGGCGGTCTGCCGCTCACTCGGCCGCCGCGCGCTTGATCGCCTGTCAGCCTGGCAGACCATGCTCGCCTCGGTCGGCATGGAGCCCCCCGCCCCCGGAGAGCGGCCCGAGCACATCCATTTCCTCCGCCTGACCCGCGCCGAGGGGCATGACCGCGATGTCGGGCTGAACCGCCACTGGCTGGACCCGACCATCCCCTTCGCCGTCACCCTGGCCCGCCCGGCGCATGGCGTGCTGATCACCTCCGCCACCCTGCGCGATTGCGGCGGAAGGCGCGACGTGGAAGGCGGGGCGGAGGCTGAATGGGAAGCCGCCGAGGCCCAGGTGGGTGCGAACCACCTGCCCTCGCCCGCCATCCGCGCCGCCCTGCCCAGCCCGTTCGACTATGCGGCGCAAACCCGCGCCTTCGTGATCACCGATGTGGCGGCCCGCGACATGGCCTCGCTCGCCGGCGCCTACCGGTCCCTGTTCCTGGCGGCCGGCGGCGGCGGGCTCGGCCTGTTCACCGCCATCGACCGCCTGCGCGCCGTCCATGCCCGCATCGCCCCGGACCTGGAGGCAGCCGGCATCCCCCTGCTGGCCCAGCATGTCGATGCCATGGACAATGCGACGCTGGTCGACATCTTCCGCACTGAGGAAGAAAGCTGCCTGCTGGGCACCGATGCCATGCGCGACGGCGTCGATGTCCCCGGCCGCGCGCTGCGCCTGGTGGTCTTCGAGCGGGTGCCCTGGCCGCGCCCGGATATCCTGCACCGCGAACGCCGGGCGCATCTCTCCGGCGGCGATCCCAAAGCCTATGACGACCGCATCGCCCGCCTGCGCCTGCGCCAGGCCTTCGGCCGGCTGATCCGCACCGGCACCGACCGCGGCGCCTTCGTCCTGCTGGACCGGCAGACGCCCACCCGCCTGCTCTCCGCCTTCCCCGAGGGCGTGATCATCCAGCGCGTCGGCCTGTCCGAGGCAGCGGCGCAAATCCGCGATTTTCTGGGCTGATCCGGGCGCCGGTCATGTTCCAGGCTAATACGGCTTGATCCCCAGCCCGGCTTGCCGCAGGTTCCGGCCCCATGAAAAAGCGCGATACGATCGACCCCCAGGAAGCCCTCGTTTGCACCATGGTGCTGGTGGCCGCCGCCGATGGCGGCATCACCGACCGTGAGATCGGCGTGATGTCCGGCCTGGTGCAGACCCTGCCGGTCTTCGAGAACTTCACCACCGAGCATCTCCAACACGCCACCAGCGCGGCTGTGACCCTGCTCAGCGAGGCCGATGACCTGGCCCATGGCGGCAAGCTAATCCGCGAGGCCTTGGAGCCGCGCCTGCGTGAGACGGCCTATGTGCTGGCATGCGAAGTGATCGCCGCCGACGGCGTGGCTGCCCAGGAAAGCCTGCGGATGCTGGAATTCGTCCGTGGCGAGTTGAAGCTCGACAATCTGGTGGTCACTGCCCTCGAACGCGGCGTGCGCGCCCGCTACCAGAAGGCCGAAAAGGCCGGGTAATCCCACTTGGCGCGCGGGGAAATCACGCGCGTCACCACCGGCCCAGCAACGGATACCCCGCCTGAAGCGTTGTGACCTTCCCGTTCATGCGACGAAAGGTCACCGCACGATGCGCGCGATTATTCTCATTATCCTGATTCTCCTGGTGCTCGGCGCGCTGCCGACCTGGCCGCATAGCGCCAGCTGGGGCTATTTCCCGTCCGGCACGCTGGGCATCGTGCTGATCGTCGTGATTGTCCTTGTGGTGCTCGGACGAATCTGAGTGCCGCGCGCCCGCATGACGCCATAAGCATCATGCGGGCAGCGCCGTGTTACTCCTCCTTGTAGCCATACTCCGGCGTCTCATCGTCATTGCCGTAGTATTTGTAAGGCAGGAACTTGCCGGACATGGAGATCTTGACGCGGTCGCCGCGATTATGCGGCTGGCGCTCCAGCTGCATGTCGAAATCGATCGCCGACATGATGCCGTCGCCGAATTCCTCCTGGATCAGTTCCTTCCAGGCCGGACCATTGACCATAATCATTTCGTAGAAGCGATAGAGCAGCGGGTCCTGCGGCGGCATCGGCGAGCCGCGATAGGGAACTTCGTTCAGCATCCGCTCCTCGACGCCATTGAGGCCGAACAGGGCGGCGGCGCGCTTGGCCTGGGCCTTGGGCAACTTCATCTGGCCGAGCAGGGCACCGACGATCAGCACCTCCGACATACCTCCAATCTCGGCTGTGATGTGCTTCCAGCTCCAGCCATTGGCGCGCTTGATGTCGAGAATGCGTTCGGTGAGGTCGGCGCGTTTCATGCGGAACTCCTTTGCTCCTGGGATTTGCGGGCGCTGCGTCAGGCAGCCTGGCGCGGCGTATCGTTCAGCGTGGGGCGAATCAATGGCGGGTGGCGTTGATCGTAGCCCTCCGGCTTGGCGTCGCGGAAGCTGGCGCTGCGGGTGACGAGGAAATCGATCAGATGATTGCGCAGCGCGTAATAGCCGGGCGCATGATGCAGCCCAGTCCGTGCGCGATCCTTCGGCAGCGGGTTTTCCACGATCTCGGCGACACAGGCCTGCGGGCCATTGGTCATCAGCACAATCCGGTCAGCGAGATAGATCGCCTCGTCCACATCATGCGTGATCATGAAACTGGTCTGCCCGGTGGAGAGGCAGATGCGCCGCACCTCGTCCTGTAACGTGCCGCGGGTCAGCGCATCCAGTGCCGAAAACGGCTCGTCCATCAACAGGATTTTCGGCTCGATGGACAGCGCCCGGGCAATGCCGACGCGCTGCTTCATGCCGCCCGAGAGTTCAGCCGGCCGCTTGTGCTCCGATCCCGCCAGCCCCACCAGCGCAATGGCGGCGCGGGCGCGTTTCTCCACCTCAACCCGCGATGCCTTGGGCCACCGCGAGGTGACGGCAAAGGCGACATTTCCAAGCACGCTGCGCCAGGGCAGCAGCGCATGGCTCTGGAAGATCACCGCGCGATCCAGGCTCGGCCCGTCGATCGGCTTGCCATCGACAATCACCTCCCCATCGGAAACCGCGTCCAGCCCGGCAAGCACATTCAGCACCGTGGTCTTGCCGCAGCCGGAATGGCCGATCATGCAGACAAACTCGCCGCGTGGAATGCCGAGCCAGAGATTCTCGAACACGGTGGTGGAGCCACCGGGCGCGGGGTAGCGCCGCGCAATACCTTCAATGCTGATGAAACGTTCGTCCGCCATTGGACGCTACTCCGGAAAAGTCACAAGGCGCTGGGCGCGGGCCAGCAACTGGTCGAGCGCCATGCCGACCAAGCCGATCACAAGGATCGAGGAAATCACATTGGCAATCGAGAGATTATTCCACTCGTTCCACACGAAATAGCCGATCCCGGTGCCGCCCACGAGCATCTCTGCCGCGACAATCACCAGCCAGGCAATGCCGATTGAAATCCGCATGCCGGTGAGAATAGTAGGTGCCGCCGCCGGCAAGATCACCGTCAGCGCCCGGCGCAACGTGCGCACTTCCAGCGTGCGCGCCACGTTAAGCCATTCCTTGCGCACGCTCGCCACACCAAACGCCGTGTTGATCAGCATCGGCCAGAGCGCGCAGATGAAAATCACAAAGATTGAGGAGGCCTGCGAATCCTTGATCGTGTAGAGCGCCAGCGGCATCCAGGCGAGTGGCGAGACCGGCTTCATCACCTGGATAAAGGGATTGAGCGCACGCCCCATCAGTGGCGACATGCCAATCAGAAAACCCACCGGCACCGCCACCAGCACGGCGGCAAGATAGCCGGCGGCAACACGCGCAATCGAATAGGCGAGCTGGATGCCAATGCCCTTGTCATTCGCCCCCTTCACATAGAACGGATCGCGCAGATGTCCCCAGAGCGTACGCCCGACATCGAGCGGCCCGGGCATGGCGGACTTCCCTTCTGTCGCCGTCTTGCCCATCAACTTGGCGTATTCCGGGTCCATCGCCTGCACCGGCCCGCTGCCGCTGGTCGCCAGATGCCAGGCGAGCAGCAGAACAGTGAGAATCGCCAGCGAGACCAGCCCAGCCCGCAGCGCCGGCGAGACGCGAAATGACGCCAAGGAAGCCATCACCCCGCCCGCTTGATCGGGAAGGAGGCGAGATAGGCATCCGCCTTGGCCGGATCGAATTCGCGGCCCATCACGAAAAAGGTTTTCGACGTCGCAGTCGGCGGTGTCAGCCCGGCCTCGGTCATCAGCTTGGCCGCATCGGTGGCGAGGAAGACCTGCTTGGCAACCGCGGCGTAATCCACATCGGTCTTGAGCTGACCCCAGCGCTTCATCTGCGTCATGATCCAGACGGCAAAGGACTCCCACGGGAAGGGATCGAAATCGACGCGATTGGGCACGCGGCGGATATTGCCGAGACCATCGGCATATGTTCCCGTCAGCGCCTGCTCGATCACCGTCAGCGGCTGGTTGAGATAATTCGCCGGCGCGATCGCTTCCGCCACCTGCTTGCGATTTTCAGCCTTGGACGCAAAGGCCGTCGCCTCGATGATCGCGCGCAGCAGAGCGCCATAGGTGTTCGGCATTTCGGTGATGAAGGACTTGCTGGCGGCAAAGGCACAGCAGGGATGCCCATCCCAGAGTTCGCGCGACAGCACATGGATAAACCCGACACCATCGAACACCGCGCGCTGGTTGATCGGATCGGGGCCGAGGAAGCCGTCGATATTCTCGGCGCGCAGATTGGCCACCATATCCGGCGGCGGCACGGAGCGGATCTGCACATCGGTATCCGGATCGATGCCATTCTCCGCGAGATAGTAGCGCAGCAGGTAATTATGCATCGAGAAGTCGAAGGGCACTGCGAATTTCATGCCCTTCCAGGTCTTCGGATCGCGCCTGTCCTTATGCTTGACTGCCAAAGTGATGGCCTGGCCGTTGATGTTCTCAATCGCCGGTATGGTGTAGGGTACCGCGTTCGAGCCAATGCCGAGCGAAATCGCCAGCGGCATCGGCGAAAGCATATGCGCCGCGTCATATTCCTTGTTCAGCGTCTTGTCGCGAATGACGGCCCAGCCTGCGGTTTTCACAACCTCGACGTTCAGACCCTGCTTGGAATAATAGCCCATGGGAGCCGCCATGATGATCGGCGTCGCACAGGTGATGGGAATAAAACCCACCTTCAGATCGGTCTTTTCCGGCTTGGCACCCTGGGCCAGCGCGTCCGATATCGTGCCGAGCGGCAAAAGCTGCGAGATCGCCGCCATCGCGGCCGGCGCGCCAACCGCGCGCAGAAAGGCGCGCCGTGTCGCATCGCGCGGGAACAGCGCGCGCATGACGCCGCCTTGCACCACGCGCTCGATCTGCTGATCTGCGGACAGTTCCGCCTCATGAGCCGCCTGGCTGGCATGGGCACCGCAGGAGCAGCCGCCGCGATGCAGCCGGCGCGTCGGATCGAAGGCATCGTCGAAACTGGACATCGCACATTCCCCTGAGATCGGTCCCTGGGGATAAGTCAGCAACCACCGTGCCACATCGAACCAACGAACTTTGGCGCGGATTTGCCAGCACCGTGCCGGACGCCGCTCAGAGAATAGGCAGACCGGTCAGTCCAGAAGCCAATTTCTAGGCGGGATTGCCCGAACCCGGCGCCCAGCCCGGCGGAGCCAGCTCAAATCCGTCGAAGCTGAAGGCCGGGGCGACCACGCAGGAGACCAGCGTCCAGGCACCAAGACTGGCTGCCGCCTGCCAGTGATGCGGTGCGATCGCGTATTGCAGGCATTGGCCGGGCAGCACCGGGCCCAGCGTCACCGACTCGCGCGCCATACCGTCTCGCGAAACCCCGAGGCTCAGAGGCGCGCCGGACTGCCATATCCAGAGCTCAGCCGCATCGACGCGATGCCAATGACTGACCTCCCCGGCAGCAAGCAGGAACAAAATCGCCGTCCCCGCCCCGCGCCCGCCATCAGGCGCCGGAGCACGCCCAGAATCACGCCAAGTCTCCCGGTAATGCCCGCCCTCCGGATGCGGCGCGAGACCCAGCGCCGCAATCACCGCATCCGCAGGCAGCGCCGGATTGGAAAGATCGAGCGCCGGCAATCAGGTCGGCTCGCGCGGCACGGTACGCGCCAGCGCCGGCTCGCGCAGGATCGCGTCGTACCAGGCCGAGAGATTCGGCCGCCCGGTACGCCACGCATCGGCGGCAAAGCGGAAGTCGAGAAAGCCGAGCATGCAAACCACCGAGATACTGCCGAGATCCAGCGCCGTACCGGGCACATTCTGCTCCAGCCAGTCCAGCCCGCGCACGATGTTCAGACGGTGGACTTCAATCCAGGCCTTGCGCGCATCCTCTTCAGGACGCATGCCCTCGACACGGCGAATCACCAGGCTGTCCGTCATCCCATCGGTCAGCGCCTGAAGGCGCAGCACGGCAAAGCGCGCGCTACCCGCAGCGGGAATCAAAACCGGCCCGGTGCCGAGGCTGGCGATATATTCGCAGATCACCGGGCTGTCGTAGAAAGATTCGCCGGTATCGGCGATCAGCGTCGGCAGTTTGGAGAGCGGATTGGCGGCGAGCAGTTCCGCCGGGCGCGTCCAGGGATCGACCTTCACCGGCTCGATCATGTGATCCACCCCGCGGGCAAT
>CANJOG010000087.1 GCA_947475475.1 Acetobacteraceae bacterium | reverse complement strand
CTGTTCGTCTGGCTGCTGTTCGACGGGACGGTGCTGCCGATCCTGCTGGGTGGCATCGCCGTGGCGCTCGGCTTCTCCGGCTATGACCTGGTGCGCGCGGCGTTGCGTTTCGGCGGCTATGACGAGACGCAGATTCTTGCCGCCCAGGACGAGACCGGCGCGCTGGCCCGGCTGTTCGCGGAGCGGCCGGAGCAGTTCGAGGAGGAATTGCGCGAACACAGGGGCAAGCGGCGGGATGATGACGATCCCGAGGATGAGGAAGGCCCCGTCGCGGTGGAAGATGCCTTCGTGCCGGAGGCAGAGTATGCCCCGGTGGAAGTGGACGAGCCGGAACCAGAGCCGGAAACGCTCGAACCGCCCCCATCCGAAGCAGACGCCGAGCCCGTGGTCGCAAAACGGGGTGGACGCAACACGGTGGCGCCCAGCACCACCATCCGCGGGCATTTCGACCCCAATACCCCGCCTCCCGGCAGTCCGGAGCCGCTATGAAGATCGCCGTCGTTGATTATGGCAGCGGCAATCTCGCCTCTGCTTCCCGTGCGCTTGCGCTGGCCGCAGAGCGGCTGGGACTGGCTGCCAGCATCGATGTGACCGCCGATCCCGAGCATGTGCGCGCGGCGGACCGGATCGTGCTGCCCGGCCAGGGCGCCTTTGCCGATTGCGCCAGCGGTCTGGATGCGCTGCCCGGCATGCACCGGGCGATCGAGGATGCGACCGGGCGCGGCACGCCGTTCCTCGGCATCTGTGTCGGCATGCAGCTGATGGCGGAGCGCGGGCTGGAGCATGAGATCACCAAGGGCTTCGGCTGGATTCATGGCGAGATCGCCGAGATGGAGGCCGCCGGGCTGCGCCTGCCGCAAATGGGCTGGAACGAGCTGAATTTCACTCTGGGAGTGCATCCGCTGCTGGACGGGTTGCTGCCGGGCGATCATGCCTATTTCGTGCATTCCTATGCGCTGGCCGATGGCGCCGCCGACGAGGTAATTGCCACCACTGAGTATGGCGGGCCCGTCGTTGCTATGGTCGCGCGCGGCAATCGTGCCGGCACGCAATTCCATGTGGAAAAGAGCCAGGAAGTCGGGCTGCGTATCCTCGCCAACTTCCTGACCTGGACGCCCGCGCCATGAGCCAGACCCAATCCGGCACCCCCGCCAATGTGATCACCGTTGAGCGGGTCAGCGATGTCACCGACGAAGATCTGGAAGCCCTGTGCGAGGCCGCCGATGCCGCGATTATCGATGGCGGCGGATTCGGCTGGGTGCATCCGCCGGGCCGGCCGGCACTGGAACGCTATTTCCGCGGCGTGTTGCTGGTGCCGGAGCGCGAGTTGTTCGTGGGACGGATGGACGGGACGATCGTCGGCTCGGCGCAATTGCTGCGCCCGCCGCGCAATAACGAGGCGCAGGCCTTTGCCGCGACGCTGACCCATTCCTTCATCGCGCCTTATGCGCGCGGCCATGGTGTCGCCCGCATGTTGACGCAGCGTGTGGAGGATGGCGCGCGGGCGCTGGGCTTCAAGGTGCTCAATCTGGACGTGCGGGATACCCAGACGGCGGCGATCCATCTCTACGAATCGCTTGGCTTCGTCTGCTGGGGCACGCATCCCGTCTATGCCCGCGTGAACGGCAAGACCGTCAGCGGGCGGTTCTACTACAAGGTGCTGCGCGAGGATGCGCGGGAAGGATGAGTACATGACGGCGCTGACCCTCTACCCCGCCATCGACCTGAAGGACGGCGCCTGCGTTCGACTCAAGCGCGGCGAGATGGACCAGGCGACGGTGTATTCAGATGATCCGGCCGGCCAGGGCCGGGCCTGGGAGGCGGCGGGATGTTCCTGGCTGCATGTTGTCGATCTGAATGGCGCCTTTGCTGGCCAGTCAATGAATAGTGGCGCGGTGGCCTCGATCCTGCGGTCGGTGAAGGTTCCGGTGCAGCTTGGCGGCGGTCTGCGCGATATGGCGGGCATCGAGCATTGGCTTGAGGCCGGCGTGCGGCGCGTCATCCTGGGCAGCGCGGCGGTGAAAAACCCGGCGCTGGTCAAGGAAGCCTGCCGGCGCTTTCCGGGCCGGGTCGCGGTCGGCATCGACGCGCGCGATGGCTATGTGGCGACCGAGGGCTGGGCCGAAACCAGCGAACTCCGCGCGCTCGACCTGGCGCTGCGCTTCGAGGATGCCGGGGTGGCGGCCATTATCTACACCGATATCGGGCGTGATGGCATGCTAAGCGGGCTGAATATCGAACAGACTTTGGACCTCGCCTTCCAACTCACCACGCCGGTGATCGCCTCGGGTGGCGTCGGCAGTCTGGACGATCTGCGGGCGCTGAAAGAGGCTGCCGACGGCAATGAGACCGGCACGGGCGGCGGCGTGATCGAGGGCGTGATCGTTGGCCGGGCGCTGTATGACGGCCGCGTCGATCCGGCCGAAGCGCTCAAGCTGCTGGCGGCCTGAGATGCTCAAGCTCCGCGTCATTCCCTGCCTGGACGTGAAGGACGGCCGCGTCGTCAAAGGCGTGAATTTCGTCTCGCTGCGCGATGCCGGCGATCCGGTGGAGCAGGCGCAGGTCTATGACGCCGCCGGGGCCGATGAGCTGACCTTTCTCGATATCACGGCGAGCCATGAGAATCGCGACACCATCCTGGACGTGGTCAGCCGCACGGCGGCGCGGGTGTTCCTGCCTCTGACGGTGGGTGGTGGTATTCGTTCGGTGAGTGCTATGCGGCGGCTGCTGCTGGCGGGGGCGGATAAGTGTTCGATGAATTCGGCGGCGATTGAGCGGCCCGAGCTGATTTCCGAGGGCGCGCGGAAGTTCGGCAGCCAGTGCGTGGTCGTCGCCGTCGATGCGCGGCAATCGGGCACCGGCACATGGGAGGTTTTCACCCATGGCGGGCGCCGCGGCACCGGCATCGACGCGGTGGCATGGTGCCGCCAGGCGGCCGAGCGCGGAGCGGGGGAAATCCTGCTCACCTCGATGGACCGTGATGGCACGGGCAAGGGCTTCGATCTCGATCTGCTGCGCGCGGTGTGTGGCGCGGTACGCGTGCCGGTAATCGCCTCGGGCGGGGTGGGCGATCTGCACCATTTCGTCGAAGGCGCGCAGGCCGGTGCGACCGGGCTGCTGGCGGCCAGCGTGTTTCATTTTGGCACTTTCACCATTCCGCAGGTCAAGCAAGCCCTCGATGATGCCGGCTTGCCGGTGCGACTGCCGCGGCCGATGGCCGCTTGAGGACGAGCATGGCAAAGGAAGCGAAGAAAGCGGTGAAGACCGCCAAGCCGAAGCTGAAGGCCAAAGCAAAAGCAGGGCTGACAAAGGGCAAGCCGGCGAAGCTGTTGACTGGCGCCAAGGTGCTGAAGGCCGTGAAGCTGCTGAAGGCCGCGCAATTGCTCAAGCCGAAGAAGGCCGCCTTTGCCGCCCCCGCGCCGATCGCGCCCATTGGCGGTGCCGATGTGCTGGACCGGCTCTACAACGTCGTGATGTCGCGCCGGAATGCCGATCCGGAAACCAGCCACTCCGCGCGCCTGCTTAGCCGTGGCACCATGAAGGTGGCTCAGAAATTCGGCGAGGAAGCGGTCGAATGTCTGATCGAGGCGGTGGCCGGCGACAAGGTCAAGCTGGTCGGCGAAAGTGCTGATGTGCTCTACCATCTGCTGGTGATGTGGGTGGATGCAGGCATCGAGCCGGAAGCGGTCTGGGCCGAATTGCGCCGGCGCGAGGGCACCAGCGGGATTGCCGAGAAGGCCGCGCGCAAGCTGCCGGCACCGACGACGCGGAAAATTCCCTGACCATCCGCCCCGTTGTCAGGCGCGATATTCCGCGCCAGAGATGCGGGCAAATCCAGTTGGGAGTGACTAAAAATGCCGGTGAACGGGCTCGCCCCCTATGACGACAGCAACATCTTCGCGCGTATCCTGCGCGGGGAAATCCCCTGCAAGAAGGTGTTCGAGAACGATTTCGCGCTCGCATTTCACGACATCAACCCGCAGGCACCGGTGCATGTGCTGGTGATCCCGAAGGGGCGCTACGTCTCCTTCGCCGATTTCAGCAGCAAAGCGAGCGAGACCGAACAGGCCGGCTTCCTCCGCGCCGTGGGCCAGGTGGCCCGGCAATTGGGGCTGGACGAGCCGGGCTATCGCATCATCAGCAATATGGGCCCGCACAGTCACCAGGAAGTGCCGCATCTGCATGTGCATATCCTGGCGGGCAAGAAGCTCGGCGCGCTGATCGTGGGCGGCACGGAGCCCCCACCCTGATCCCGCGCGGGGCGTCCGCGCACGAGAGTTAGTAAACGCTCAAGCCGCTCCGGACGGACTGGCCCGCGCGCCGGTCCGCGCGCTCGGGCTCAGGCATGGTCTCCGAGACGGCCATGTCGCGGCCCGATTGCTGGGCCCGGGAGAGCGCCCGTTCGGCGGCATGGGTGAGCAGATCCTCGCCGGACTGCACGCCAGCTGGCCAAAGCGTGGCCACTCCAGCGCTCACCGTGGCGATATCGTGCGGATTGAGCGCATGCGGAATATTCAGACCGCGAATGGCAATCCGGATTTGCTCGGTCTTGCGCATCGCCCCCTGGTGGTCGGTCACCGGCAGCAGCAGGGCGAAGCGGCCTGGCGCATATCGTGCGGCTGAATCGGCCGCCCGGCGCACCCGCTCCCGCAACAAGGTGGCGATCTGGCGGACCAGTTGATCGGCGTCATCCTGGCCGTAGCGATCGGCAAAGGCCTCGTGGAAGTCGAGTTCCAGCATCACCAGCGACAGCGGCGTGTCCTCGCGCCGGGCGCGGCGCCATTCATTGGCCAGCGTCTCGTCGAAATGCCGGCGGTTGGACAGGCCGCTCAGCGCATCGACATGCACCAGCGCATCGAGCGCCGCATTGGCCGCGGCCACGCGGCGAAACAGGTCACCAATATCCACCAGCATGGCTTGCAGCACGGCGAGGCAGCCGGCCGCGGCAAAGCCGCGCGCGGCATACCAACCCACCGTGAAGGGTTCGGACCCGCCGGCAATGGTCAGCACGACGTCCAGGCTGGAGGCGACCATCGCCAGTGCCAACCACAAATGCCACTGGCTGCGCGCCCGCAGGCGGTGTGCCACCATGGCAAATGAGATCACATTCGCCAGCAGGGCAAAAAGGCAGAGTGGCGCTGCCCAGGCGCGGCGCTCCAGGCCTGGGAGCAGATCGACAAAATATGTTGCCAGCAGGACCGGCACCAGCGCGCCCCCGAGCACCGCAATGATCGACCCCATGGGGCTCAGCCTCAAACGAGTCCGACCGCCCGTGGCGGCATAGGTGCCGATAATGCCCGCGAAGCCGATATGCCAGAACATCCAGAGCCAGCGCGGGCTGTTCCATTCCTCGGCGAGGACGGAATCCGGGCGCGGCGGCAGCGCCGGCACAATCGCGAAGACCATGCAGGCGCTGAAGAGAAACGCCGCCCCCATCCAGGCAAACCCAGGATCGGCGGGATTTGCGCGCGAATAGAGCAGCACCGCCGTGACCAGCATGGCCGTGCCGAGGCCGGTATTCAGCGCCGTCAGCAGATGCGGATGCACCGGCCCGGCCAGGTCGGCGATCGGCAGGACGATCGCCGCGGCAAACAGCAACAGCGAGGCGATGATCGCCGCGAGCACCATCTGGCTCTGTTGCGGAACCGGCGTTCCGGGAAGTGTTTGAAGCGAATAGGTCATGGGTCCGATCAGGATAAGTACTTAACGGCCTGTATTCCAGCCTTTCCGTGAGAGCTTATTCCCGGCCCGCCGCTCTTGGGGGAACACCTCCCGGAAAAGTTTGACTTTGGCCCCGCATCGGCCGAGTGTCAGCACCGACCGAGGGGAGCCCCATCCGATCCGGGGGCTGAGAGTCCGCACGTCTGCGGAGACCCTTTGAACCTGATCCGGATGATGCCGGCGGAGGGACGGGAAATTCGGGATATCATTCCCGCAATGCCCCCCTTCCCCCGGAAGAGGAGGCAAGCATGACGCACCAGCAGAAACCCAGCGTAGTCACCACGGGCCCCATCGTGGGCTCTCACAAGGTCTATTCCAGCCCGGACGGCCGGCCGGACATCGCGGTGCCATTCCGCGAAATCCCACTCTCGCCGACCTGCGGCGAGCCGCCCTTCCGCGTCTATGACAATTCCGGCCCCTATACCGACGATGCGGTCACCATCTCGCTGGAGAACGGGTTGGAGCAGGTGCGCGGCAACTGGATCGCCGCCCGTGGATACACTCAGGTCAGCCCGCGCGCGGTGACTGCCGCCGATAATGGCTATGCCGAGGGCGAGCGCCTCGTCCCCCCCTGCCCGGCCAAGCGCGCCGTGCTCGAAGGCAAGCCCGGCCAGAACGTCACCCAGCTCGAATTCGCCCGCGCCGGGATCATTACCGAAGAGATGATCTACATCGCGCATCGCGAAAATCTCGGCCGCCAGCAGATGGCCGAGGGGGCGGAAGCCCGCCGCGCCGATGGCGAGGATTTCGGCGCCAATATCCCGGCCTTCATCACCCCGGAATTCGTCCGCTCCGAGGTCGCCTCCGGCCGCGCCATCATTCCGGCGAATATCAATCACCCGGAAATCGAGCCGATGATCATCGGCCGTAACTTCCTGGTGAAGGTGAATGCCAATATCGGCAATTCCGCCGTCACCTCTGGCGCGCCCGAGGAAGTGGAAAAGCTGGTCTGGTCGATCCGCTGGGGTGCGGACACCGTCATGGATCTCTCGACGGGCCGCAACATCCACAATATCCGTGACTGGATCATGCGCAATTCGCCGGTGCCGATCGGCACGGTGCCGATCTACCAGGCGTTGGAGAAGGTGAACGGCGTCGCCGAAGACCTCACCTGGGAAGTCTTCCGCGACACGCTGATCGAACAGGCCGAGCAGGGCGTGGATTACTTCACCATCCATGCCGGCGTCCGCCTCGCCTATGTGCCGCTGACCGCCAATCGCACGACCGGCATTGTCTCGCGTGGCGGCTCGATCATGGCGCGCTGGTGCCTCGCGCATCACCGCGAGAGCTTCCTCTACGAGCATTTCGAGGAAATCTGCGAGATCATGCGCAAGTATGACGTCTCGTTCTCGCTCGGCGACGGTCTGCGCCCCGGCTCCATCGCGGATGCGAACGATGCCGCACAATTCGCTGAACTGGAAACGCTTGGCGAGCTCACGCAGATTGCCTGGAAGCACGGCTGCCAGGTCATGATCGAAGGCCCCGGCCACGTGCCGATGCACAAGATCAAGATCAACATGGAAAAGCAGTTGCGTGAGTGCGGCGAAGCGCCATTCTACACGCTTGGGCCACTGACCACGGATATCGCGCCGGGCTACGACCACATCACCTCGGGCATCGGCGCCGCCATG
>CANJOG010000086.1 GCA_947475475.1 Acetobacteraceae bacterium | reverse complement strand
TCCATCCTATTTGGGAGTTGGAGCCTCCGGCAAACCCGGGGCGGTTCACACCGCCGCCTACGGTTACGCAGTCGTGCGCCAATTTAGTGAGGCCGGTGAGCTGGACCGCGGATTGCGCGCCATCGTGCCCGAAGAGGCCGCCATCGTGCAGCGCATCTTCCGTGACTATGTCGCCGGCATGAGTCCGCGCCGCATTGCCATGGCGCTCAACGCCGAGGGCATCCCCGGACCGGGCGGCGGCGCCTGGTATAATTCCTCGATCCTCGGCCGCGCCAAGCGCGGTGACGGGCTGCTCCGCAACCAGCTCTATGTTGGCAAGCTGGTCTGGCGGCGGCGCGTCAATGCCAAGGACCCGACCACCGGCGCGACCGTGCGGCGCGATGCCGATCCTGACACCTATGTCGTGCGCGAGGTTCCCTCACTTCGCATCATCGATGACGAGCTTTGGGGGCGCGTGCAGCAGAGGCTGAATGCAGAGGCCGCACCGGTGAAGGGCAACCAGCCAGCCTTCTGGGATCGTCGCCGGCCCCGGCACCTGCTCTCCGGAAAGGTGATTTGCGGCAGCTGCGGTCGCCCCTTCTCGGTGTTCGACCAGGACTATCTGGGCTGCAACGCGGCCCGGCATGGCACCTGTCACAACCGGCGGACCATCCGCCGGCCGGCACTTGAGGCACGGGTGCTGGACTCCCTCGGTCGCCAATTGATGGACCCAGGGCGGGTGGCCGAGTTCGTGGCGACCTTCCATGCCGAATGGAACCGGCTGGCGGCCGAAGCAAGGGCGCAGGTGAATGTGGAGCAGCGCGAGCGCGCGGCACTGGATCGCAAGATCGCCAACTTGGTGGACGCGATCAGCGAGGGCCGGTCCAGCCAGGCGCTCAGGGCAAAGCTGACCGAGCTCGAAGGCCAGCGCGCCAAGCTCGGGGAGGCGCCGGAACCGGCACTCTCGCCAGCACCGCTTCTCCAGCCCTCCATTGCCAGCACCTATGCCGCCAAGGTCGCGGACCTGCGCTCTGCCTTGGCCGTGGGTGCAAACCCCGAAGCGATGGAGGCAGCGCGGGCCCTCATTGAGCGGGTTGTGGTGCATCCGCCCGAAATCGACGATGATCCACCCCGGATTGAGCTAATTGGCGAACTGATGGCACTGCTGACAACCGCCGGGCTGGGCGCAAACGACAACAGGGCCGGGGCATCACGCCCCGACCCTGTTCTTGAGCTGTTCGTCAGTTCGGTAAAAGCGGCTCCAGGGGCAAAGCCCCGATCTTCCCTTATCCTGTCGGCACCCAGTATTCGCACGACTACCCGAGCCGTCTGAGGTCGAGGGTGCGGGGGTGTTCGCGGGAGGCGTGGAGGGGTGGTTCCGGCATGGGGCCGGGTGTGTGGCCGAAGGGGAAGAAGCGGGCGCGGCGCCGGGCTTCGGCTTCGTTGGCGTTGACGGGGAAGGTTTCGTAGCTGCGGCCGCCTGGGTGGGAGACGTGATGGGTCAAGCCGCCCAGCGAGCGTCCGGTCCAGCGGTCGTACATATCGAAGGTGAGCGGGGTTTGCGCCTTGATGGAGGGGTGCAGGGCCGAGGGTGGGGCCCAGGCCTTGAAGCGCACGCCGCCGACGAATTCGCCGGCGCGTTCGGTGGCGGTGAGTGGGACGGCGTGGCCGTTGCAGGCGAGGATGTAGCGTTCGGCGACCCAGCCATCGACGCGGACCTGGACGCGTTCGGTGGAGCTGTCGACGTAGCGGGCGGTGCCGCCGGCGGCGGGTTCTTCGCCGAGGACGTGCCAGGGTTCGAGTGCGTGGCGCAGTTCGATTTCGGCGCCGCGCAGGCTGACGGTGCCGATGCGCGGGAAGCGGAATTCGTAATGCGGGGCGAACCAGGCGGGATCGAGCCTGTAGCCGAGGAGGGCGAGTTCCTCCAGCACGCCGCGGAAATCCTGTTCGGCAAAATAGGGCAGCATGAATTCGTCATGCACGCGGGTGCCCCAGCGGACCAGCTTGCGCTCGTACGGGTGTTCCCAGAAGGCGGCGACGGCGGCGCGCAGGAGGAGGAATTGCGCGGAGGCCATGCGTTCGTGGGGAGGCATTTCGAGGGCGCGGAATTCGACCAGGCCGAGGCGGCCGGTGGCGGATTCCGGGGCGTAGAGCTTGTCGATGCAGAATTCGGTGCGGTGAGTATTGCCGGTCATATCCGCGAGGATGTTGCGGAACAGCCGGTCGGTGAGCCAGGGCGGGACATCCTTGCCGCGCTTGACGCGATCGAAGGCGATTTCGAGTTCGCCGAGCATGTCCTGGCGGGCTTCATCGACGCGCGGATGCTGGCTGGTCGGGCCGATGAACTGGCCGGAGAACAGGAAGGAGAGGCTCGGATGGTTATGCCAGAATCCGAGCATGGATTTCAGCAGATCGGGGCGTCGCAGGAACGGTGAATCGTTGGGCGTGGCGGCGCCGAGTGCGACGTGATTGCCGCCGCCGGTGCCGACATGGCGGCCGTCGAGCATGAATTTCTCCGAGGTGAGCCCGACAATGCGGGCTTCCTCGTAGAGTTGTTCGGTGCGGCGGACCATGTCCGGCCAGCCATGGGCGGGGTGGATGTTCACCTCGATCACGCCGGGATCGGGGGTGACGGAGAAGGTCATCAATTGCGGGTCGCGCGGCGGCGGGTAGCCTTCGATGACGACCTTGCGGCCTTCGGAGGCGGCGGTCTGTTCGACGGCGGCGACCAGGCCGAGCCAGTCATCGGCGAGGATCAGCGGCGGGAAGAAGATATGGATGAGGCCGTTGCGTGCCTCGACGGTGAGCGCGGTGCGGACGACATCGGGTTCTTCGCGGCCGGGCTGGGGTAGTTCCTGCGGCGCGGTGGGCAGGGAGGCTTGCGGGCCGGCGCGGAAGGAATGGGCGGGCGAGAGTTTGCGCGGTGTGTCGAAGGGGTCAGGCTCGACCTCGATTTCGCGGTTCTTGTCATCCACCCAGGGCAGTGATTCGAGCGGCAGGCGGAGGCCGATCGGGCTGTCGCCGGGGATGAGGAACAGCTCGCCCTCGCGGAAGAACCATTTGCAGGACTGCCAGAAACGCTGCTCGCCGAGGCCGACGCGGCGCAGTGGCAGGACGGAGCCGGCTTCGGAGGCCAGGCCCTGGCCGTAGATACGGGCGAGGCGGGCGCGTTCCAGCGGATCGCGGAGCTTGGCGTCCTCGGCGAGCACGTTGGCGGGCAGCTTCTTTTCGCGCCAGAGGTAGTAATGCACATCCTCATAGGCGGGGATGATCAGATCGGGATCAACGCCGAGATGTTCGGCGAGGGACTGGGCGAAATAGCGCGCATCCTCGGCGGTGGCGCCGCCGGCGCCCCCTCTGTTGCCCATGTCGCGGTCATCGTCGGAGGCGAGCAGGCTGGGATCGTTCCAGATCGGCTGGCCGTCGCGGCGCCAATGCGCGCCGAGCGCCCAGCGGGGGAGTTGTTCGCCGGGGTAATGCTTGCCGACGGCGTGGTGGAGCATGGCACCGGGGCACCAGCGCGCGATCAGGCGGCGGATCAGGCGGCCGGCGAGATTGCGCTTGGTCGGGCCCAGCGCATCGATGGTCCATTCGGGGGAATCGAGGTCAGTGACGGAGACGAAGGTGGGCTCACCGCCCATGGTCAGGCGCACATCGGCGCGTTCGAGCGCGCGATCGACCTTGCTGCCCATGGACAGGATGTCCTGCCACTGCTTTTCGCCGTAGGGCTTGGTGACGCGCGGGGTTTCGAGAACGCGGGTGACTTTCATGTCGAAGCCGAATTCGACTTCGCTGGGCTCGACCAGGCCGGTGATGGGGGCGGCCGAGGACGGGTCCGGGCTGGCGGCGAGCGGGATATGGCCCTCGCCGGTCATCAGGCCGGAGGTGGCATCGAATCCGATCCAGCCGGCGCCGGGGAGATAGACTTCGGCCCAGGCATGCAGATCGGTGAAATCGGCGGTGGGGCCGGCGGGGCCGGTCAGCGGCTTGATGTCCGCGACGAGCTGGATCAGGTAGCCGGAGACGAAACGGGCGGCGAAGCCCATGTTGCGGAGCATCTGGACCAGCAGCCAGGCTGAGTCACGGCAGGAGCCTTTTCCCTCGCCAAGGGTCTTTTCCGGCGACCAGACGCCGGGCTCCATGCGTACGATATAGGCGATCCGCTCCTGAATGCGGCGGTTGATGTCCACCAGCATGTCAATGGTGCGCAGCTCGCCACTCTCCGAGGCGTAGGGCTTCTCGGCGATCAGGGCGGCGAGTTCAGGCCCGACGGGATCGAGGCGGCGGAACGGCGCCAGCTCGTTTTCGATCACCGGATCGTAGGTGAAGGGGAAGGTTTCGGCCTCGGGTTCGAGGAAGAAATCGAAGGGATTGATGGTGGCCATATCGGCGATGAGGTCCACTTCGACCTCGAAATGCTTCACTTTTTCCGGGAAGACGACGCGGGCGAGCATGTTGCCCTGCGGGTCCTGCAACCAGTTCAGGAAATGCGGTTCGGGGGTGATTTTCATCGAATAGGAGACGATGGGCGTGCGGGCATGCGGCGCTGGACGCAGCCGGATGGTCTGTGGCCCGAGTGCCACCAGCTTGGGGTAGGTGTAGGACGTGCGGTGGTTCAGCGCGACATGCAGCGTCATGAATGCTCTCTGTCTGGTCTCGTCGGGGCCGATCTAGGCGGGCGGATAAAGGCGGGCTGGTCTCGTCGGGGTGCGGCCTGGTGGCGGGAGTGGACCGCACGGGTGTTCTAGCAAGAACCGGACCTGCGGTCTGCTGCATTGCGGTGACGGGGAGTTATTGATTGGGTTTGGCTGCCCCTCCGGGGGGGCTGGGCAACTTGTTGCGAGGGGGATGTTTGCCGGCCGATCCGATGCCCGGTATCCGCACCCGGCAGGCTGCGCTAGCCTGGCGTACAGGCTCAGTAACAAGGAGCCGTCAATCAGGAGGAAAGCAATGTTCTCGATGTCCCGGCGTCTCATGCTTGGTGGTGCGACCGGCGCCGCCTCGCTTGCCAGTATCGGCAGTTTGCGTGCCCAGCAGGCCAATCCGATCCGGATCGGCCTGATCCAGACGCTGTCGGGTTCGGTGGGCGATCTTGGGCGGCTGCATCTGCTTGGCGCACAGGTTGCGGTCAAGCAGATCAACGATGATGGCGGTATCAACGGGCGGCCGATCGAGCTGGTGGTGCGCGATGCGCGCTTCAATGCGGCGGATGCGATTTCGGCGCTGCATGAATTTGCCGGCATGGGCATCAATCTCGTGCATGGCGAGATTTTCTCGCCGGTGGTTTTCGCCACCCTGCCGCTGCTGCCGCAACTCAAGATCGTCAATATCTCGCCGAGCATCAATACGGCTGACCCGACGCACGACAAATACACGCGCTATTTCTTTCGCTGTGCGGCGAGTGGGCACATGCAGTATGGCGGGCAAGGGCTGCTGATGGCCAAGGTGGCGCCCAAAGCCGTGCGGTGGAGTGGCGTTGTTTCGGATTATCTCGGCGCCAAGCAGATCTACGATACGCTCACCATCGCGCTGAAGAAGCACCATAAGCGCCTGCATGGCCAGGATATCGTTCTGATCGATCCGGTGCTCACCAAGCCGGGCAGCACTGATTTCCGCAATGCCGCTGCGCAGGCGGTGTCGCTCAATCTCGATGCGGTGCATATCGGCCTGCCAGGCGGTGAGGCGGTGAGTTTCTGCCAGCAGGCCAAGCCGTTCGGCCTGTTTCAGAATCTGAAGGCGGTGTCGGATACGACGCTGTCCGTCACAGCCGGCCCGTCATTGCGCACGGCGACGCCGCCGAATTTCTGGAGTGCCTGCCTGTGGCATATCGAGGGCTACAAGCAGGTGAAGCTGGCGCAGCGATTCCATGCCGATGTGTTGGCGGAGACCAAGCTCGCTGACGTCAATCCTTTCACGGCCCAGGCGCATACGGCGATCATGTCCTTCGCGGGCGCCATCCGCGCCGCCGGCGGGACGGATACCGAGAAGGTGATTGCCGCTTTGGAGACTATCACTTTCGACTCGGTGTTTGGCGCGCTGTCCTACCGGCCTGAGGATCATCAGCTGCGCGTCAATCCCGGATTCCTGCATGTCGAGCCGGTGGAGCGTGAGCCGTTCTATCGCAATGCCGAATTCGTCTCGTTGCCCTGGCAGGATCTTATCGAACCGCCGACGCCCGGGAAGGCTTTCGTCGAAGAGTAGTCGGGATAAGTGCGCTCAGGCGGGGGGGAGACCCCATGCCCGCCTGAGCGCGCCACGCCGCGCGGCGACGGCCATGCGGGAGATGGCGGCATTTGGGGCGAAGAGATCGAATCCGTGGCAGGCGCCGGGCCAGATGTGCAATTCCGTTTGCACGCCGGCGGCGAGCAGGCGCGCCGCATAGTCGATGACTGGATCGCGAAACACTTCCATTGCGCCGGCATCGATATAGGCTGGTGGTAGGCCCGCGAGATCGGTGGCGCGTGATGCGGCATCGTAGGGCGTGACACGATCGGTTTCGTAGCGGTCGCCAAGCACGGCGCGCCAAGCGCCTTCGTTCATACCGCGCGTCCAGCCGGGAAAGTCCGCTTGTGCCGAGGACCAGTGCCGGCGTTCGTCGAGTTGCGGATAGATCAGATATTGCAGGCAGGGAAGTATGCCGCGGTCACGCGCCATGATCGCCGTTGTCGCGGCAATGCCGCCGCCGCCGCTGATGCCGCCCAGTGCGATGCGCGATGCGTCCATGCCGAGCGTTGCGGCATTGCGCATGACAAATTCGAGCCCGGCACAGCAATCCTCCGTGGCCGCGGGTGCGGGATGCTCGGGTGCGATGCGGTAGGTCACAGAGGTTGCGATGCAACCGAGATCGCGCACCAGGGGAAGCAGGTTGCCATCCACATGGGTGAAATCGCCGGCGACCATGCCGCCGCCATGGATGAAATAGAGCGCATGGAGATTGGCCGCCCCGCCTTTTGGGCGGTGGATGCGCAATTGCAGGCCGGGCGCGCCGGCGGGGCCGGGGATGTCGCGCAGTTCTGTCTCCACGCCGCTCCGATCGAGCTTGCCGTTCCACAATTCGGCGGTGCGGGCGATCTGCGCGCGGGCTGCGAGAATGTCCTCGTAGCTGTCGATACTGGTGACGCTGCGATTCTGGCTGGCTGTGACAGCCGCGAGACCGGCTGCGATTTCGGGATCGAGATGCATGTTTCCTCCGGGCAGGCGGGCTTTGGCGCCCGTCGGTTACTTGTGGAAGAAGCCTAGGCTGTGTGGACAGATTTAACCAGCATCAGCGCGCACGCGAAACTGATGATGGCTGAGTAGCTGATGTCGGTTTTTTCGCACCGCATGGCGACGCGTTTGAACCGCTTGAGCTTGCCGATGGCCTGTTCGATGCGCGCCCGCAGCT
>CANJOG010000085.1 GCA_947475475.1 Acetobacteraceae bacterium | reverse complement strand
GATTAAACTGACTTCTTCATGTGATCGATCCGGCTGTGCGGAGCTGGCGTCAACGTGACCTGGCGCTTCCGTCCGTCGCATGCCAAGCAGGCATCACGTGCCGGCGGCGCAATTTCCATCTCCGGCGCCTCAGACGCGGCGGGAGAGGAAAATCCGGTGGGCGGCGCCGTTCAGCACGTCGCGACCCTCAAAGCGCGTGGTCGGAAACCAGTCGTTGAGCATCGTCTCGTATTCGTCCGGATGATAGGTCCGGAAAGTGCCAACGGAGTGCTTCTCCAGCGCCTCCGCCCCGTAATCGCCGCTCTGATTGGTGACCTCGCGGGTCGGGGTGCGGAAATCATAGCCGACCGTTGAGAGAAAAAATCCGCCCGGCTTGAGCACGCGCTTGACCTCGTCGAGGGCGCGGCGGTCATCGCGGACATGGTTGAGCACATGGATGGCGATCAGCCCGTCCATGCTGGCGGTGCCGATCTGGCCCATCTCAGTGATGTCCATCTGCATGTCGAGGCCCTTGATCGGACGGGCGTCGAAATTGATGAAGCGGGCGGATTTGCCGAAGATTTTCTGCTCGACGGCGATCAGATGGCAGGCCAGGACTGTTTTACCCGGCAAGTCCAGCGCCGCGGCCAGGCCGCGATTGAGCATGGCATCCTGCACGCATCGATGCCGCTCGCGCGATTCGCAATGCGGGCATATATCAGTCTGCTTGATGTAGAATTCGACGCCGGGCGCCTTGCCGCAAATATTGCAGGCGGGGTCGGGATACTGCTCAGCCGTATCGTCGGTCATCCGGTCCCTGCGTGATCATGTGACCCGCACAGCGGCACGTCGTCGTGCAGCGGTCAGGTTCAGCGAGACCACATAGTATCGCGTTAACGATTTTGCCATGCCCTGATGATGACTAATGGCTGAAGATATCCGGCTCCTCATAGCCCAGCAGATCCAACTCGCCACGCTCGGGCAGGAAGGCGAAGCAACCGCGCGCCAGCTCAAGCCGGCCTTCGCGGATCAGCAGGGCTTCCAGCCGCGCCCAGAGCGCATGCAGGTGGAACACGTCGGACGCCGCATAGGCGAGCTGCTCGGCGGTCAGCTCCGGCGCGCCCCAGTCGCTTGATTGCTGCTGCTTGGAAAGCTCGACGCCGATCAACTCGCGGCAGAGATCCTTCAGCCCGTGGCGGTCGGTGAACGTGCGCACCAGCTTGGCCGCGACCTTGGTGCAGACCACCGGGGCGACGCGGATACCAAGAGCCTTGCGCATGACAGCGACATCGAAGCGGGCGAAATGAAACAGCTTGGTCACCGCCGGATCGGTCATCAGCCGCTTGAGATTGGGGCAGTCATAGCCGCGCCCGCCGAGGCTTTCGGGCACCAGTTGCACCAGATGCGCCACGCCATCGCCCGCGGAAAGCTGCACCAGGCAGAGCCGGTCACGATGCGGATTGAGGCCCATCGTCTCGGTATCGACGGCGACAATTGTGCCGAGGTCGAGCCCATCGGGCAGATCGCCGCGATGCAGATGAATGGTGCCGTTGGCCATGAATTGCGTTACCGCCACTGGAGTGCCCCCGCTTGGATGACGCGATACGATGTCGCGACCCAGCGCCGCGATGGGTAACCGGATATCCGGTTCCCGATGGTGCCCTGGAGAAGACTCGAACTTCCACGACCTTACGGCCACAGGTACCTGAAACCTGCGCGTCTACCAATTCCGCCACCAGGGCTGGGGGGAGGGCCGGGGATGTAACCTCGCCGCCGCACTGCGTCAACCGCCGTCACGTCGAATTGCAGCAATGACGATGCCCGCTGCTTGAGGGTCAGCATTGCGGCCCCATCTTTGGGTAGGGATTGATCCCGCAGCAACAGGAGGCCGGATTTCATGCAGGATCGATCGATTGCCACGGTGTTTGGCGGCTCGGGCTTTATCGGCCGCTACGTCGTGCGCCGCCTGGCCGATGCCGGCTACATGGTGCGCGTCGCCGTGCGCGATCCCGAGGCCGCGCGCTTTCTGCTGACCGCCGGTCATGTTGCGCAGATCGTGCCGCTCGCCGCCAATATCACCAATCCGGCCAGCATCGCGCACGCCGTCGCCGGTGCCGATCTGGTGGTCAATCTGGTCGGTATCTTGGCAGAGGGGCGGGCAGGGGATTTCCAGCGCATCCAGGGCGACGGCCCGCGCCTCATTGCCGAAGCCGCGACGGCCGCCGATGTGCGCGCTTTGGTGCATGTCTCGGCTATCGGCGCCGATGCCGCCAGCCCGTCTGCCTATGGCCGCTCCAAGGCGGCGGGCGAGGCGGCGGTGCTGGCCGCATTTCCGAGGGCGACCATCCTGCGCCCGTCGATCGTGATCGGCGCGGAGGACGGGTTTCTCAACCGCTTCGGCGCCATGGCGGCAATCTCACCCATCATGCCCGTCCTGGCCGGCGCCACGCGCTTCCAGCCGGTCTATGTGGGCGACGTGGCTACGGCGGTGATCCGCGCCGCAAGCCGCCCGGATGCGGCGGGTGCGACCTACGAGCTGGGCGGGCCGTCCAGCTACAGTTTCCGCGAGCTGCTCGCCTATATCCTGCACGAGACTCGCCGGAAGCGCTGTCTGCTCGCCGTGCCCCCGTCGATTGCGCGCCTCCAGGCCACCATCCTGGAACGCCTGCCCGGCAAGCTGCTCACCCGCGACCAGTTGGCCATGCTGGGGCGCGACAATGTCGTCCAGCCTGGGATGCCGGGTCTTGCCGAACTTGGAATTGTGCCCGCAAGCCTTGAGCAGATCGCGCCTGCCATCCTGGCGCGGTTCCGGCCCACTCCCTGAGAGTCCGCGCAGAGACGACCGGCGCGCCGTCAAAAAGCCGAGGCAGGAACAGGCGATTTGGCGCATCGCCAGCTTGGTGCGATAAGTCTTGGCGATGCGCCAGCTCTATCAATTCCCGCTCTCGCCCTTCTCGCGCAAGGTCCGCCTGGTGCTCGCGGAAAAGCGTCTGCCCTTCGAGATGCGGAACGAAAAGCCGTGGGAGCGGCGCGAGGAATATCTCCAGCTCAATCCGGCCGGCAGTGTGCCGACGCTGATCGAGGAGAACGGGCTGGTCATCCCCGATTCCGGCGTGATTTGCGAATATCTCGACGAAGCCTATCCCGACACCGCCTTGCTCGGCCGTACGCTGGCCGAACGCGTCGAGGTGCGGCGCATGACCTCCTGGTTCGACCATAAATTCGCCGCCGAGGTCTCGCGCCTGCTGCTCAACGAGAAGGTCTATAAGCGCTTGGCCGGCCGCTCCAATCCCGATGCCGGGGCGCTGCGGCTGGGCTATGCCAATCTGCGCGACCACCTCGCCTATATCGACTGGATTTGCGAGACGCGGCAGTGGATGGCCGGCACGCAGCTTTCACTCGCCGATTTCGCCGGGGCCGCGCATCTCTCGGCGCTGGACTATGCCGGCGATCTCGACTGGTCGAAGGCGCAGGCCACGCGCGACTGGTACGCGCGGATGAAATCCCGCCCGAGTTTCCGCGCCATCCTGAACGACCGCATCCCCGGCTTCACCCCGCCGGCGCATTACCCCGACCTGGATTTCTGAGCGGGGCGTCTTCTCTGAAGAATCAGCCCTTCTTCACACCAAAACAATGCTCCGGCCCCGGAAAGCGCCGCGCCCGCACGTCGGCGGCGTAGCTCTCCGCCGCGCGGCCGATATCCTCCGCCAGATTTGCATAACGCTTCACGAAGCGCGGGGTGAAATCGGTGAACAGGCCCAGCATGTCGTCGCTGACCAGCACCTGTCCGTCGCAGGCGGGCGAGGCGCCGATGCCGATGGTTGGGATATCGACCAACCCGGTCAATTCGCGCGCGGCGGCCTCGTACGTGCCCTCGATGACCATGGCGAAGGCCCCGGTTGCGGCGACGGCGCGCGCATCGTCGCGCAGGCCGGCGAGTTCGGCCTCATCACGGCCCTGGGCGCGGAAGCCGCTGGCATTCACCGATTGCGGCATCAGCCCGATATGGCCGCAGACCGGAATGCCCCGGCTGACCAGGAAGCGGATCGTCTCCGCCATCTCCACCCCGCCTTCGAGCTTCACCGCGGCAGCCCCGGTCTCGGCCAGGATGCGTGCGGCGTTGCGGAAGGCCTGGGCCGGGCTCTCCTGATAACTGCCGAAGGGCATATCGACCATCACGCAGGCCCGTTCACTGCCGCGCATCACGGCGGCGCCATGGGCGATCATCATGTCCAGGCTGACAGCCAGCGTGCTCGGCAGGCCGTACAGCACCATGCCGAGCGAATCGCCGACCAGCAGGATATCGGCATGCGGGTCCAGCAATTTGGCGATCGGCGCGGTATAGGCGGTCAGGCAGACAATCGGATCGCCACCCTTGCGGAAATCCCGCACCGAGCGGCGGGTCAGCTTCGTCTGGACGCTCATGGCGCGGCTTTCGGCAGCACCGGCACGTTGTCGATCAGCCGCGTCTTGCCCAGCTTGGCGGCGACCAACAGGCGGCCAGGGGCGGAGAGCGTCTCGATCGGCACCAGGCTCACCACATCGCGGGCTTCGAGATACTCCACCTCGTCGAACCCGGCGCCGCGCAGCCCCGCCAGACCGTCGGCCAGCGTGGCGGCAATCGGCGCGCCGCCGGCGATCCGGCTGGCCATCTCATTCAGCGTGCGGGCCAGCAGCGGCGCCAGCGCGCGCTGCCCGGCGCTGAGATAGACATTGCGGGACGACAGGGCGAGGCCGTCCGCCTCGCGCACAGTCGGCACGCCGGTGATGCGGACGGGGATGTCCAGGTCGCGCACCAGGCGGCGGACCACCTGCAATTGCTGGTAATCCTTCTCGCCGAAAAACGCCTCATCGGCGCCGGCCTGGATCAGCAGCTTGGCGACAACGGTGGCCACCCCGTCGAAATGGCCGGGCCGGTGCGCGCCGCATAGCCCGTCACTGACGCCGGAGACGCTGATCGAGGTGGCGTAGCCATCCGGATACATCTCGCCCACGGTCGGCGCGAAGATCAGGTCCGCCCCGGCATCGTGGGCGCGGATCTGGTCCGCCTCTTCCTGGCGTGGATAGCGGGCGAAATCCTCATTCGGGCCGAATTGCCGCGGATTGACGAAAATCGTCACCACCTTGCGCGCACAGGCGCGGCCGGCGGCGCGGATCAGTTCCTGATGGCCCTCATGCAGCGCCCCCATGGTCGGGATAAGCCCGACACGCTCGCCAGCTTTGTGCCAGGCGGCAACGCGGGTGCGCAGTTCCGCGACGCTGCGGACAATCGGAGTGCTCATGCGTCTGTTTCCTCAGCAAGATGGCGGATGGCGAAATCCAGCCGCCCGCCAGTGCGGGTGGTCTCATAGACAATACGGTCGGCGACGCTGTTATCGGGATGGAAGGTCAGCACGATAGGCCGCAGCGCCGTGACATCCTCGGCCGCCGCATAGGTGGAGGAGCAGATGATCACCTCGTCGCCGACCTGGCAGGTGCGGGCCGCCGCGCCATTGAGGATGCAGCAGCGCGAGCCGCGTTCGCCGTGGATGACATAAGTGGAGATGCGGGCGCCGGAATTTTTGTTCCAGATATCGACGAATTCGAGCGGATAGATGCCCGCCGCGTCGCAATGATCCGGGTCCAGCGTGATGGAGCCATGATAATTGAGGTCCGCGCCGGTGACGCGGATGCCGTGCAATTTGGCGGCGACGAATTGTTTCACGATGTCCACCCCGGATATGTGCGCACGATGACCAAAGGTGGACTCACCGGAGGTCTGAATCGTCCGCTCAACAGACAAGAGCCAGAGCCTGATGAGTTTAACCTGAACTCATCAGGCTCTGGTGAGGCGGGGTGCCTAACGGTGCGCCGCACAATGGTCAACACCTGGAATTTCGTGGTGATGACAACAAAACTTTGCAATCAGCGCAAAATTATGTGCAGTCGCAACAAGCGGCGCGGAACTGTCCGCGCCGCTTGTTGATTTACAACACGTCCAGAACGACGGCGCCGCTCGGATGCAACGTCGCGCTGAAACCGGGCGGCACGACGATGGTGGAATCCGCCTCCTCGACCACCAGCGGCCCGGCGAGCGTCACGCCGGACAATGCCGCGCGCGGCAGCACCGGGGCGTCGTGCAGGCCGCGCTCCGGCCCGAAATACATGGGCCGCTTCTCGTAGCTCTCGATCGGGCGTAGCGCCGAACGGTCGATGTAATGCGTCGCCAGATCGGCAAAGCGTGTCTCTGGCGCGTGATGCAAAGCGCGCACGCGCAGGGCCACGAGTTCCACTGGTTCGCCCTCGGCCGCCTGGCCGAAGACGCGGCGATGCTCGGCATGGAAACGCTGAGCCAACGCCTCGGGATCGGTGCTGGTGGCGCCATCCTCGCGCAGCCGGATGGTCAGGCTGGAGGACTGGCCGATATAGCGCACGGACGCCGTCGCCTCGGTGTTGATCTCCTCGCCGCCATGATGGCGGGAGAGTTCCGCCCCGGCATCGGCGGCCAGCCGGTCCACCTCCTCATCCAGCGCCGCGACACTACCGGCATCCAGCAGGGTGCGCCGGGCAGAGAGGCGGGTGACCGCGACATCGGAAAGCAGCAGACCGAGACTGCTGAACAGACCCGGCGCGATCGGCACGACGATGCGTTTCATATCCAGCTCGGCCGCCAGCGCCGCCGCATGCAGCCCGCCGCCGCCGCCAAAGGCATAGAGGGTGAAATCCCGCGGATCGCGTCCGCGCTCGACCGAGACCGTGCGCACGGCCCGGCGCATGGTCGTCGTCGCCACCGTGTAGATGGCGAAGGCAGTGTCCTGCACGGAGAGATGCATCCGCGCGGCCAAGGTGGCGATGGCGCGCTCGGCGGCCTCCTTGTGGATCGCCTTGCGCCCGCCGGCGATGGCGACCGGGTTGAGGTATCCCAACACCACATGCGCATCGGTCACGGTCGGCAGGGTGCCGCCATTGCCGTAGCAGGCCGGGCCGGGCATCGAGCCGGTGCTTTCCGGCCCGACGCGCAGCGCGCCGCCGCCATCGAGCCAGGCGATGGAGCCGCCGCCAGAGCCCACTTCGGTGAGATCGACGCAGGGCGTGCGCACCGTATAGCCTGAGCCGCGCAGATGCCCGCCGCCGCGATTATATTGCTCGCCGACCTCCAGTTCCTCGGCGAGAGAAGCGCGATACTCCTCGATCAGGCTGGCCTTGGCGGTCGTCCCGCCCATATCGAAGGCGATGACCTGGCGGTCTTCCAGTTCGCGGGCGAGGCGGGCGGCGGCGACCACGCCGGCGGCGGGGCCGGATTCGATGATCAGGCAGGGCAATTCGCTGACCAGTGAGGCGGAGGCGGTGGTGCCGTCCGACTGCATCACCTCGGGCGAGACGGCGAGATCGATCCGGCCCAGAGCGGCGGACAGGTCAGT
>CANJOG010000084.1 GCA_947475475.1 Acetobacteraceae bacterium | reverse complement strand
CATCGCCTCGATCTCACCCCGATTATGCGCCGCCCCAGCCGCCCCTTCTTTCATCCCTTCGCCCGGCTTGGCGGTTCCGCCACCCCAGTCATAGATGCCATCCTCGGTCCAAAGCGCCGCCGTCGCCTCGGCATCACCGCTATCGACCAGCGGGCCATAGGCGGCCATGATCTGGAAGATCGCGCTCCTGTCTTCCAACTCGGCAAGGCGGCGTTCCAGACGGTCCAGCCGCTCATCGGTCGTGCTCATGGTGCAGCCCTTTCAGAAAGTGGACAGAAAACCGCCATCGACAAAGATCAATTGCCCCGTGACGAAATCCGATGCCGCCGAGGCCAGAAAGATCGCCGTGCCGCCGAGATCCTTCATCGGATCACTCCAGCGCCCAAGCGGCGTGCGGTTGATGACGAATTGCTCGAGTTCCGGGTTCTTGGCGATGGAATCCTCCATCAGCTTCGTCCGGTTGAAGCTCGGCCCGATGCAATTGACCTGGATATTATGCGGCCCCCATTCGACCGCCATGGATTTGGTCAGCATGTTCACCCCGGCTTTGGTCGCCGAATAGGCGCCGCTGCCGGCGCGCACCGCGATCGAGCCGGCCGAGGAGACATGGATGATCTTGCCCGCACGCCGCTCGATCATCGTGCGCACGGCGCGGCGGCTGACCATGAAGGCGGAGCCGAAATTCACCGCGACCTGTGCTCCCCAATCCGCATCGCTGTAGCTGGCGAGCGGGCCACGCACATTGCCGCCGGCATTATTCACAAGAATATCCAACCCGCCCTCGCGCGCCTCGAAAGCGTCGATGGCGGCATCGATCTGGGCGGAGTCCGTGACATCGAATGCGCAGGCCCGGACATTCAGCCCCTCGGCGGCAAGCTCGGCCACGCGGTCGGCCGTGCGGGCGCCATCGCGGCCATTGATGGCAACCAGCGCGCCGGCGCGGGCGAGGCCCACCGCAATGCCGAGGCCGATACCGCCGGTTGAGCCGGTCACCAAGGCGCGCTTGCCGGTCAGGTCGAAAAGTTGCGTTGACATGGCGGTCTCAATCCACTTTGGAGGTGGCGAAAAGCGGCATCAGCGCGCCTTCCAGCGCGCCATCGACCACCAGGTTGATACCCGAGATGTAGTCGGCGTCGGGACTGGCAAGGAAGGAGATTCCCTTGGCGATGTCGGTGGATTCCGCAATCCGCTGCATCGGGATCCGGGCAGCGCGTTCGCGTTCCACACCCTGCTGCTGGTAGAATCCCTCGGTGCGACCGGTGCGCGTGGCCCCAGGGCAGACGCAATTGCAGCGAATGCCATCCGGCCCCCATTCCTGCGCCAATTGCCGGATCAGCATGATCAAGGCCGCCTTGCTGGGACTATAGGACCCAAAAGGCGGCTGCGGATTGACGCCGGCCAGCGAGGATGTGGCGATGACGCAGCCACGGCTGTCGCGCAGCATCGGATAGGCTGCCTTGGCAAGCAGCCAGGCGGCGCGGGTATTGATGGCAAAGACACGGTCGAATTCGGATGTGCTCAATTCAGCCAGCGGCGCACTGGAAAAATCACCGGCATTGCTGACTAGCAGATCGAGCCCGCCGATCTTTTCGCGTGCGGTGGCGACAATGTGCAGCGCGGTGTCTTCCAGGCTGATATCGCCCCAGGCCCGATGAGTCTCCGCACCGCGCGCGCGCAATCCGGCATCGGTGCGGTCCAGGCGGTCTTCTGTGAGATCGGCAATGACGAAGCGGGCAGGAGTGCCCCGTTTGGCCGCATCCTCGGCCAGCCGGAAGGCGGCGGCCTGTCCGATGCCGCTGGCCGCACCGGTGATGATTGCGCGCATGGCCGGACCTCGTCAGTTTTTATTGCTTAAAGCTGGTACAAAGAAAAAGGGCGCGACCCTCGCGGATCGCGCCCCCTGAGAGACCTCAGGACTTCTTGAACATCGGGCACTTGGACTCGGAGAGCGGCTGATAGGCCACATCGCCCGGGATCGACTTGACCAGGTTCAGGTAATCCCACGCATACTTGCTCTCGGACGGCTTCTTCGCCTGGAAGAGATAGTAGGTGTGGATCATCTGCCCGTCCTCGCGCACGTAACCATCCTTGGTGTACATGTCGTTGACCTTGGTCTTCTTCAGCTGTGCCAGCACGGTCTTGGCATCCTTGCTGTCGACCGCATCGGCGGCATTCAGATAGGTCAGCGCGGCCGAGTAGTCAGACGCCATGGCGTTGGACGGCATCTGCTTGCGCTCGGCGAAGAAGCGGCGGCCATAGGCGCGGGTATCGTCGTTCAGATCCCAATACCAGCCATCACCGAAATACAGGCCCTGCGCGACTTGCAGCGTCACCGCATGGATGTCCTGCAGCGACATGCCGAGGCCGACCAGCTTCTGCTTCTGCATAAGGCCAAAATCGGCGGCGGCCTTGATGGTGTTCACCGTGTCCGGCCCGGAATTGGCCATGGCGATGACCTTCGCACCCGATTGCTGGGCACGCAGGATGTAGGAGGAGAAGTCCAGATTGCCGAACGGATGGCGGACCGAGCCGGCCACCTTGTTGCCGGCCTTGGTGATGGTGTCCGTGGCGTCGTTCTGATAGGCGTCGCCACCGGCATTATCCATGGTCACGAAGAACCAGCTGTCATTGCCCTCGCTCATCAGCGCCTTGATGGAGCTGTCGCCCATCACGCGGCTGTTATAGGGCCACTGCACCGTCATACCCGTGCACTGCTCACCCAGAATGGCCGAGGAGGAGGCGGAGGAGACAACCGTCAGCTTGTTACGCTCCTTGCCGATCAGCTGCACCGCGAGCGCCGGGGCGCTGGCGGCGATGGAGCCGACCATATCGACATTTTCCTGGTCGTACCACTTGCGCACGATGGCCGAGGCCACGTCCGGCTTGTTCAAATGGTCGGCAAAAACGATTTCGACCTTGCGGTTCGGGTGCTTGTCGAGAAAGTCCTGCACCGCGAAGCGCCAGGAGGCGAGTGCGTTATCACCAGCGTAATTGGCGTACATGCTGGAGAAATCGGACAACACGCCGATTTTAAGCGGCTTGTCGCCCCATTTGTCCTGAGCCTGTGCCGCGAAGGGCAGGGCCAGCATGGATGCGGCGAGTGCCGCGAGACGTAGGGTCCTGGACATGTTTTCCACCTCGGAGGTTCTGCGACCTGATTACGACCCATCCCGCCGCGTCCTTCTGGAGCGCGTGCAGGGGGACCGAACCATGTCAGGTTACAGCAAAACCCGGCGGCCGTGCAGGCCGCACCGTCCTTTTGGACGATGAATCGATGATGCACCGCAGCGAAGCAGGATTTTACCCTGCGTCTCAGACTGTTTCACCCGCCATCGCCGGTCCCGCCATTGCCAGCCAGCCCCGGCTGGAGGATTCTTACCGAAGGTGGGGCGGAAGCGAAGCACGGCGTGGCAGGAACGGAGGAGAATGCTCCCAGGACGGAGCCTGGAATCGAGGCGGCACCGCGCCTGACCCGCGCGCAATATATTGTCCTTGGTATCGCCGCCCTGGCCTTCTTCATGGAGCAGGTGGACACCACCTCGCTCAACACCGCGATCCCCTCGATCGCGCTCGATTTCGGCGTGGTCCCGATCAGCCTCAATGTCGCGGTGACCAGCTATATTCTGGCCCTGGCCGCTGGGATTCCGCTGACCGGCTGGATGGCGGACCGATTCGGAGCGCGGCGGGTCTTTGCCTGCGCCATGGGCTGTTTTGGTCTCGCCTCGCTGCTGTGTGGTCTGTCGGACAGTCTGGCGACGTTGGTGCTCACCCGGACCCTCCAGGGCCTCGCCGGATCGATGATGAGCCCGGTGGGGCGCCTGCTGGTGCTTCGCATCCTGCCGCGCCCCTTGCTCTCCTCCGGCCTCGCCTTGATGGCCATTCCGGCCCTTGTCGGCCCGGCCCTCGGCCCGGTGCTGGGCGGCGCGCTCAGCGAATATGTGAGCTGGCGCTGGATTTTCTTCATCAACGTGCCGGTGGCGGTGCTGGGCATCATCAGCGTGATCCGCGTCGTCCCGGAAGTGCCCTCGCTGCCAGCCGGGCGGCTCGACCTCGCCGGGTTCCTCTATTGCGCCGCCGGCCTGGTCGCGGCGCAATTCACGCTGGAGACGGTCGGGCGCGATGCGTTGCCGCTTTGGAGCCAGGTCGCGGGCGGGCTGGTGACGCTCGCGGCGCTGGGCGCCTATCTGCGCCATACGCGGCACCGTGACGAGCCGCTGCTGGACCTGATGGTCTTCCGCCGCCGGACATTCCGCGTTGCCATAAATGCCGGCGGCGTCGCGCGGATCGGAATCCAGGCCATGCCTTTCCTGATTCCACTTTTCCTGCAACTCGGCCTGGGTATGAGCCCGTTAAGGGCAGGGGTTTGGGCGGCGACCACCTCGATTGGCGCCATCAGCATCCGCGCCGTCACGGCGCTGATCCTGAGCAAGCTCGGCTTTGACCGAATGCTGCTTCTCGCCAGTTCAATGGCCGGTGTCGTGATCTGCCTTTTTGCCCTGATCGGGCATGACAACGCGGCCTATCTCTTGCCGGTGCTGTTGATCGCCTATGGGCTGGCGAGGTCCTTCCATCTCAGTACGAATTCGACGCTCGGATTCTCCGACATGCCGGGACGTCTGCTCAGCAATGCCAATACGATTTCTACTGTCATGCAGCAGCTTACCCAGAGCTTCGGCATTTCGCTCGCCGCAATCCTGCTCAGCGTGATCGCTGGCGGAGCGACACCTGGGCAGGGGACATTTTCCATCGTCTTTGCCGTCATGGGCTGCTTTCCGCTGCTCGCCGTGCTGGGCTTCCTGCGGCTGCGCCCACAGGATGGCGCAGTGGCCAGCCGCCATCCGCGTGCCCTGGCGGCCCTCAATCCCGGACGGCGGGGGAGCGAGCGCGGTTAGATCGAAGCTGGACCGAGGCTGTCGCGCCGTGTGATATGCGCCGCCCCGACAGGCTGGCCGATTCCGGCATCGGGCTGGGTGCAGCGAGGAGTCCTGCCATGAGCCTGTTCTTCGGCCCGGTCCGCCAGGTTTCCTATGTGTCGCGCGATATCGATCGCAGCATGGCATTCTTTGCCGAAAAGCTTGGCATCGGGCCCTGGTTCGTGGTGCGCCGCCATCGCATGGCCGACTGCGTCTATCGCGGCGCACCGATGGAGCTTGAGTTCTCGCTCGCTCTGTCCGGCAGCGGGGCGCTGGAATTCGAGATCGTCCAGCAACATGGCGATGGCCCCTCGATCTATCGCGATTTCCTCGCCGTCAGCCCTGAAGGTTTGCATGTGCAGCACATGGCATTCCGCTGCGCCGAGGTGGATGCCTATATGGAACGGCTGCGCGCAAACGGCTTTACCTGCGTGCAGGAAGGGCTCTCGCCCAAGCACCGGCACGGCTATTTCACCCATCCCGATGAGCCCGGTCTCTGCGTGGAAATCTCCGCCGTCTCAGAAAAGCGCGGCCGCATGTTCGCGGCAATTCAGCGTCTGGCTGCGGAATGGGATGGTGCCGATCCGGTGCGGGAAGGCTTTCCCCGGCCGGACTAACTGCGTCGGAGCGCCCCTGGTTCTGGGCGAAAACTCGTGGCAGAAGGGCACTGAAAGTCCCGAGTCGTCATATCGAAAGGAGAGTCCATGTTGGTCAAATCGCCCGGTTGGGTTGCCGAATTCCGCAGCTTCATCATGCGCGGCAATGTCGTGGATCTGGCCGTCGGTATCGTCATCGGCGCCGCCTTCACCGCCATTGTCGCCAGTCTGGTGAAGGATCTGTTCAATCCCATCATCGGCCTGCTGATCGGCGGCATCGACTTCACCGACATTTTCTTCACCCTGAAGGGCTCGCACGAGGCGACGCTGGAAGCCGCCCGCAAGGCCGGCTCGGTAACGCTGAATGTCGGCCTGTTCATCAATGCGGTGATTCAGTTCCTGATCGTCAGCTTCGCGGTGTTCTGGCTGATCAAGGTGATCTCGCGCATCCAGCGCCAGGAGAAGGCCGAGCCGGCGCCGCCGCCCGGTCCGAGCAAGTCCGAAGTGCTGCTGACGGAAATCCGCGACCTGCTGGCGAAAAAGTAAGACTGCCTTCGCCGGGCCGACCACAAAAAACCGGCGGCACGTGGGGGCGTGCCGCCGGTTTTCTGTCTCCGGCGGACCGCCGTCCGCCGGGTGGGGATCAGGTGGAGGGGCGAGCCGATCAGTGACTGCGGGTCGGTAGCCGTCCGGTCGTGTAGAGATGGCGGGCGAGGCGGCGTGCGTCATCCAGCGTCGGCCAGATGCTGCCATCCAGCTCCTCGACGCGCAGATCGACCGCGACGAAGCGGTAGCCCTGGGAGAGGCGCACGGCGGCGCCGATGAAGACGCCATTGGCATCGATAGGGTGCGAAGCGATCATTTTGGGTCCGTCCTGTCCCGCGTCGGGGAAAGCCGCGCGGGCGATGAATGTTGGGTGCCGGTTCAGGCGAAACGAAGGCGTATCAGAGGCAGCAACACATCATCGGACAGCCTGCCATGGTCATGCCGAAGCGCTCGAAAATCCGGCCGAGGGCAGCGAATTCGGGGCGCTTGATCGTCTGCATGACGTACTCCTGGTGAAGGCGTGGATTATTGAAACTACATCGACTGTGGAATGTAAACATAATTCACAACAAAATTGTGTTGTAATTTGGTAAGCTTCTTCCCCCTGCGGCCTCTTGGCAGCGCCTGGTTCCCCTGAGATAACGCCATTCATGGCGCGGTTTTCCGCAATTTTCGGCTCTTCAGCCGTCTGGCGGCTCCTGTTTGCCCTGCTGGCGCTCGCCGCGCCGTTGCGGGCCAGCGCCGCCGTGCCCGCCTGGGTGACGGATGATCCACTTTCCATAGCTGTGATTTGCCACGCCGAGCCAGCCAGTTCCGATGCGGCGGGGGGAGGGGCCGACACGCCGGCCGCGCCGTCGGGCACGCATTGCCCCTGGTGCCTGGGCTTTGCGGATGCGGCCATGTTTCTGCCGGGGGCGGCACGCGTTCCGCTGCCGGGCTTTGCCGGCATCCTGCGCCAGACCACCGGCGTGGAGTCCGCGCCGCCTGACCTCACCTTCCGGCGCACCGCCCAGCCGCGCGCCCCGCCCGCCACGATCGCAACAGCCTGAGACACCGCGTCCGGGGCCGTCCCGGACCGCGCTTTCCGCCGCGCGATGCAGGGGAGCATCCCCCGTCGTCGCGGCTTGTCCTGCGATCGGAGCGATCATGAAAACCGCCCTGACGGCCGCCTTTGGCGCCGCCGCCCTGCTGCTCTCCCTCGACCAACCCGCCGCCGCCCATGGCGTCGCCGGCGCCCGCGTCTTCGTCAGCACACTGACCTTCGAAGACCCCGCGGTGGCCGACGAACTCGCCTTCCCGACCCTGCAATTCCAGAAGCAGGACGAT
>CANJOG010000083.1 GCA_947475475.1 Acetobacteraceae bacterium | reverse complement strand
GCCGGGGGCAGCAACCGGCATTGGTCGTACTCGCTTAGCCATGTGGCTTGACCTGTACGGGGGCTCGCCGCATCGTTTGCCATAACGTCTGCCGTCCGGCGGACTAAACTCTCAAGGGCCGCCATCACGCGATGGCCGGCCAAGAAAACAGGGAACGGACATGGCCTCGTCCAGGATTTCGCTTTCGCGCTCGCTCCTGCTGCGCGCTTCTGCTCTTGCCGGCATGGCGCTCGCTTTCGCCGCGCCTGCCTCGGCGCAGCAGAGCGCGACATTGCGGCTCGGCATGGATGAGAGCCTGTCGGGTGTGTTCACCTCGGTGGGCGTCCCGCCGTCGACGGCCGTGCGCATGGCGGTGAAGGAAATCAACGAGGCTGGCGGCTTCAAGGTCGGCGATCGGATGGTGAAGATCCAGCTCGTCGAGACCGATAATAAGAGCGAGACCGCCGCAGCGGTCGCCAATGCGATCAAGCTGGTCGAGGATGAGAAGATCAAGTTCATCTTCGGCCCGACCGTGAGCGCGCTTGCCAACCAGGCGCAGGAAGTCACCACGGCGAATAACGTGCTGCATATTTCGGCCGCCGGAAGCTGGCAGACGTTGGGCTATCTCGCCGATCCGAAAAAGCCGCTGCTCTTCGGTACGCAATTGCCGCTCTCCACTATCGGCAAGATCGATGCGGATGGACTGACACAACTCGGCGTGAAGAAGGTGGCCTTCATCAGCCGCGATGATGACACGACAAAGGGCAGCTATCCCTCCTTCGAGACCGAGGTGAAGGCCGCTGGTATCCAGGTGGTGCCGCTGCTCTTCCCGCCGAACACGACGGATTTCAGCTCGCTGGTGAGCCGGGCGAAGGGGGAGAATGTCGATGCGATCTATATTCTCCAGCCGCAGGCGCTTGGCCCGGATCTGCTGCGCACGGCGGTTGATCTGAAGGCCGGGCCGAAGGGTTTTGCCGGGCGGCAGCTCAGCCCGGATGTGGCGCTGAAGCTGGCCACGGGCAGCCCGGTGGCGATTCCGTATTTCTCCACCCAATCCTCGCCCTCTTTCGACTATCCGCCGAACGACAAGGTGAAGGCGTATACGGAACGGCTGCGGGCGATGGGAAATCCGCTGGGCGTGACCGCGAATTTCTCGTTCTTTGCCTATGATTTCGTCACCATGCTGACGCGCGCGATGACGGCGGCCGGTACGATCGACGACACCGCGAAGGTGGCGGCGGCGCTAGGTGCGATGAGCTATGACGGTGTTGCCGGCAAGATCTGTTTCGGTAAGGAACTGCGGACCGCGACCTATGATGGCGGCGAGATATTCGTCCGTGACGGCAAGGTTGAGTCCAAGACCTTCGCCAGCACCTGCAAGTAAGGCGCAGCCCGATGAGCGAGGATGGCGGTCTGCGGCTGTTGCTGGAGCGCGCCGCTATCCTCGATCTGCATGCGCGCTATTTCCAGGGCCTGGATTCGGGCCGCGAGGCGCAGGTTCGTGGCTGCTTTTTGCCTGATGTGCGCGCCATCTATCACAACCGGCCGGTGGCGGTGGGGCTTGAGGCGCTGATGGCGGACAGCCTTACGCCGTTCTTCCAACGGCTGGCGACAAGGCATACGCGCATTGCCACGCATTTCATGGGCAATGTCGTCTTTGAGCGCATCGAGGGCGAGGAGGCGGAAACCGAAGTCTATGCCATCGCCTTTGGCGTGCGTGCCCGCGCGGTGCGTGACCAGGTGGCGATGATGAGCCTGCGCTACATGGACAAGCTCCGCCGCACGGAAGCGGGCTGGCGTATTGCCGAGCGTGTGCAGAGCATGGATTGGGGCTGCCATGTACCGGCGAGCACGGCGATGGAGATGATGGCGCGGGTGAATTCTCCGCAGCCCAGTCTTCGATAAGTCTTAGCCCGCATGGAGCGCAACGCAATGCGGAAATGGATGCGCGGCCTCTGCCGTTGATTTGCATTGGAAGCGGTTCGCGATGCGGTTTGCGACTATCCTTATCTCGGTCCTCCTTTTTCTTCGTGTGAGTGCTTGCTTGGCGGATCCCTGTTCTGCCGGAGTCAAAATGGCAGGAGAACGGATTCAAATATCTGGTCTGCTGCGCTCAGAACTGCACTGGGGGCCACCGAATTTTGGCGAAGAACCTTCGACGGATTCACGATTTGTGGCTTGGGTGGTGCAACTCGACAAGCCTGTGCCGGTTCGTGGAAAAGTCAACGTATCCGGAAAGAATGTAGCAAACATATTGGAATTCGGGATTTCGGTAGACCTGGGCAGCTCCGCCCGCGACGAGCTTCGCGTGCTCGACGGGCAAATGGCTTTGATCACGGGCAAACTATGGGCAGCGACCACCCAGGGGGATGTCCGGCCCGGAGTCATCAACGCGACTTCAGTTGAACGATCGGTTGGTTATCGGTGTAAATTCGAATAGATCGGTATCCATGTAGGGTGGGCGTCAGCCCACCATCCGGCGTCACATTGTGCGAGATGGTGGGCTAAAGCCCACAATACGATATCCGATCAATACGCCAAATACCCCCCATCCACATGAATTTCCGACCCGGTGATGTAGCTCGCCTCATCCGATGCCAGGAACAGCACCGCATTGGCCACTTCCTCGACACGGCCTGGGCGGCCGAGCGGCACATGCTCCATCATCTTGGCCAGATGTGCCGGATCGAGCATCGCGCCTGACGTCCGCATCGGCGGCATGATGCCGGGATGGACTGAATTGACGCGGATATTATCGGCGCCCAGTTGCACGGCAGCCGCTTTGGACATCACGCGCACGGCGCCCTTGGCGGCGTTGTAGCCGATATGCAGGCGCTTCTGGCCGCGATTGCCGGAGATCGAGCTGATATTGACGATCGATCCGCCACCTGAGGCTTTCATCGTCGGCACCGCATGGCGCATGCCGAGGAACTGGCTCGTTGCATTGAGCGAGAGCATCGCATCCCAGCCGGCGCGGTCGAGAATATCGGCGATCTTGCCGCCGGACACGCCCGCGTTGTTGACCAGGATATCGAGCCGGCCGAATTCCGCGACGGTGGCAGCAACGATGCGCTCCCAGCCGGCCTCGTCGGTGACATCGAGCACCGAAAAGCGCGCGACGCCACCGGCGGCGGTGATTTCCGCGGCCAGCGAGGCGCCTTCCTCTGCCAGCAGATCCAGCGCGACCACTTTCGCGCCCTCGACAGCAAAGCGCAGCGCGGTGGCGCGGCCCATGCCGGAGGCGGCGCCGGTGATAATGGCGATCTTGTTGGCAAGGCGCATGGCGGTCTCATCCCTCTTCATTCCTGTTGGCGGACAGAGTAGAGCCGGAGAGGCAAACAGACAAATCATGAGGAAGCGCCATGAAGATCATCGCCGAGGGGTTGCGTTTTCCCGAAGGGCCGGTGGCGCTGGCCGATGGCTCGGTACTGGTGTGTGAAATCCACGGACAATGCCTGACGCGGGTGTTTCCCGATGGGCGCAAGCAGCTCGTGGCCGATCTCGGCGGCGGGCCGAATGGCGCGGCGATGGGGCCTGACGGGCGCTGCTACGTCGTCAATGGCGGCGGGGCAGGGCTGGTGAAAATTGGGCCGCGCTGGCAGCCCACGGGGCGGCTGCCGGATCACTACAAGGGCGGCTCGGTGCAGGCGGTAGATATCGAGACCGGAAAGTTCGAGACGCTCTATACGGAATGTGAGGGCGTGCCGCTCCGCGCACCCAATGACATCGTGTTTGATGCTGCTGGCGGCTTCTATTTTACCGATCACGGTAAGACGCATACGCAGCATATCGATCGCGGCATGGTCTATTACGCGCTGCCCGATGGTTCCTCGATCAACCCGGTGATCGGGCCGATCCTGACGCCCAATGGTGTGGGACTCTCACCGGATGGCGCCACGCTCTATGTGAGCGAGACTCTGACCGGCAAGCTCTACGCCTGGCGCGTCACCGGCCCGGGGCAGGTGGAGAAGATGGCCGCCCCCTCGCATCTCGGCGGCTGGTTCATCGGCCGCGCGCCGGGCGATGGACATTTCGACAGTCTGGCGGTGACGGCATCGGGGCGAATCTGCGTTGGCACTTTGGGAGTCGGCGGGATTACGGAATTCGCGCCTGAGGGCGGGGAGGGACGTTTCCATCCGCTGTCGGAGAGCATGGTGACGAATCTGTGCTTCGGCGGCACGGACATGCGCACGGCGTTCGTCACCTGTTCGACCTATGGGTTTCTGGCGGAGATCGGCTGGCGCGAACCCGGACTTCGCCTTAATTTCCAGCAATCTTGAGCCTGCTTGAGAACTCGCTGCGGTGAGTCCTCCGGCGTGTCTGGCGAGAACCGGAGCGGAGCGTGCTTATCGCACGTGAGCACCGGAAGCGGAGCCAGGCGCGTTGGAGGGCCTCCGCAGTAGAGTTATCAAGCAGGCTTCGGCCAGACCAGGTTCACCTTCTTGGGCGTCCACACCGTGCTCGCCTCCATCGGCGCATCCTCGCCCTCGGCCAGCGCGAAACTCGGAATACGGGCGATCCATTCCTCCAGCAGCACGCGGATTTCGATGCGGGCCAAATGCGAGCCGGCGCAGCGATGCGGGCCGGCGCCAAAGATCAGGTGCTGGCTGAGTTCGCGGCGGAAATTCACCTCGAACGGGTCGGCATTCAGCGCGGGATCGAAGCTCATCACCGGCAGCAGGAAGATGATGCGCTCTCCATGCTTCATCTGGATGCCGCGATACTCCAGATCATGCGTCACCGCACGCTCGGGCATCGACGTGCCGCTGATGCGCAGCAATTCCTCGACGGCATCGGGGATCATCGCCGGATTGGCGACGAGGGATGCGTATTGCTCGGGATGGCGCGCCAGATAGAGGAAGCTGTGCGACATGGCCGAGCGCAGCGTGTCCAACCCGGCGATGAGCATGAAGGCGCCGAGGCCTTCTTCCTCATCGCGCGTCAGGGAACGCTCGCCGATGCGGGTCTTGAGGAACTGGCTGAGCATGTCACTGCCCGGTTTGATCCGACGCTGGTCATAGAGCGTGCGGATATAGGTGGCCAGGTCCGCAATGGCGGCGGCGCGGCCTGCCATGCTGGGGCTGCGGGTGAAGCCCTGGGCGAGCTTGAGCAGCTGCAGCCGGTCGGTGAACGGCGCGTCCACCAGTTGCAGGAAGATGGTGACGGGAAAGATCTCGCCCACTTCGGTGACGAAGTCGCAGGCGCCGCGCGGGGCGATGTCGGCAACGATGGCGCGCGCAATCTCGCGGATATGCGTCTCGAGCTGGCGCATATTGCCAGGGGCGAGATAGGCGCCGAGCGCCTTGCGGTAATCATTGAGCAGCGGCGGGTCGGCCTGCACCGGCAGCAGCGCCGGCTTCCATTGCCGCATGTCGTTGTAGCGCGGATCGTTGGAGAAATCCTCGGGGCGGCGGAACATCTCCACCGTGTCGGCCGGGCGGCGGACGATCCAGTGGCCGCCATGGCGCGGGGTGAAAAAGATATCCGGCGCTTCGGCAGCGAGGCGGCGGGCGAGGTCCTGCTGCGGGACATGCGTGCCGACCGGGGCGGTCACATAGTCGAAATCATAGACCAGGTTGGGCGGAACATGGGCCGGAATGCCGGCTTGGATGGGTTTGGCCTGGACGTTCATGGTGCCACATCTCGCTGGGACGGTGCAGCGACCATAGGCAGCGCGCACGGCGCCGGCAATCAGGCGCGGCGTGTTACGCCCGGCTGGCGATGGCGACTCCCGTGGCGGCGAAGCCCATGCCCAGGAGTTGCACCAGGCTGAGCGCCTCGCCGAACAGCGCATAGGCCATCAGGGCCGCGATCGGCGGGGTGAGGTAGAAGAGCGAGGCGACCTGTGCCACGGCGCCGCGCCGGATCATGAAGAGCAGTAGCGAAGTGGCGCCGATCGATAGGCCGATGGCCGCCCAGACCACGGCACCCAGCGCCGGCAGGCTCCAGTCGAAGCGTGCATCCTCGGTCAGAAAGATGACCGGCAGTGTGGCCAGGAGAGCGCCGATGAACTGTACGGCGGCATTGCTGCGCAGATCGAGCGCGCCGGCGGTGCGCTTCTGCCAGATCGTGCCCAGCGTGATCCCCACCATGGCGAGAGTGGCGACGGCAAGCGCCGGCAAGGGCAGGGCCCAGTCTGCCCCGAGAAGGCCTGGCGAGAGCACGAGTGCAACGCCAGCGAGACCCAGCAGGATGCCGAGCCAGTGCCGGGGCTTGAGATGCTCGCCCAGCAGCGGGGCGGACAGCACCGCGGTCAGCAGTGGTTGCAACCCGACGATCAGTGCCGTGATCCCGGCCGAGAGGCCGTGGCGGACGGCCCAGAACACGCCGCCGAGATAGATGGCCTGCATCAGCACCCCGGCCAGCAGCGCATTGCGCCAAGCGATCCAGCCGCCCGGCCAGGGGGCGCGGGCCAGAATGGCCCAGAGGGACAGGGCAATGATGGCCAGCGCATAGCGCAGTGCCAGGAAGGTCAACGGATCGGCATGGCCGGCCGCCACTCGGGCGGTGATGAAGCCCGTGGCCCAGATTAGCACAAAGGTCAGCGGGAAGAGGCGGGTGATATCCATGCGGCGTCCAGCTTCGGGACGCGCTGTGTTTCAGGAATTGGTTGGGCCTGCAAGCGCCGCCAGCCCGGCGGCCTTAGTCCCCAGCGCCGAACAGCCGGCTGCTATCTGGCGCGTTTTCCTCGATGCCGGGATTGGAGGCGGCCGGCTCGGGCTCGGGCGTACGCAATTTCAGGTTCTGGAGCAGGGAGATCGCTCGGTCCACCGAGCGGGCGACGGTATCGCCTGCGCGGCGGATCGACGGGTCGCCATTCATGCTCAGCCGGTCCGAGGTGAGCAGGGCCGGGGACAGGGCGCCGCGGACATCGTGGCGGATGCGGCGGACATCCTCGCGCAATTCGCCCAGTTCGCGCTCGCGTTCGCGGCTGGCGCGCAGTGCCGCGCGCATGTCGGATGCGGCGTCCAGCATCTCGGCGCTACCATAGGGGGGCGAGGGCAGATCAGGGTCGGCGAGCAGGGCGGAGAGGGTGGCGCGCAGCCGTGCATGGGCGAGTTTCTGGCTGAGGATGGCGAGTGCCAGGATCACCACGGCGCTGACCACGGCGAAGCCGGCGGCCACCAGGCCGAGTTCCGGCCGGGCGAAGCGCCATGCCAACACGACGCCAGGGAGCTGGACGACAAGCACGATGAGCGCGAAGACGGTCGGGTGCATGGACGGCACTCTATCTTACTTCCCGGCATCGGGCACGCAGCGAATCGGCTGTAAGGGGCGCAATCGAGCGGGATTGCGCGCGCAGGCGAGCAGTCGGGGCCTCAAACGGCATGTCGGGCGGGGTTTGCGCCGGTTGCAATTGACGGCATTGGTCCGCGCGCCTATAAGCCGCCCCCTGCGTCGGGGCGGTTCGTCCCGCGCTTGTCCGTGCGTTTGTGG
>CANJOG010000082.1 GCA_947475475.1 Acetobacteraceae bacterium | reverse complement strand
TCGTCCAGCCGCAGTGCCACGTTCAGGCTGGTCGGGATCAGCGGCGGCAGGTCGAATAATCCGCTGATCGAAACGGCGCCGCAGAGTGCGCCAGTGGGATCGTCACACAGCAGCATTGCGGCGAGATGGCCGCCGGCGGAATGGCCGGTGGCCAGCATCGGGCCGGGATGGCGGGCATGCAGGACCGAGACCGCGCGGCGCATCTGGGCGACGATGCTGCGCAGCGGGACGGTCGGGCAGAGATCGTAGCCCGGCATGGCGACGGCCACGCCGCGCGCCAGCAGGCCGGCGGCGAGATGGGAGGACTGGAAACGGTCCATCGCCTGCCAGTAGCCGCCATGGATGAACAGCGCGACCGGGGCGATGCGGCCGGTATCGGGCCAGAAAATGTCCATCGCCTGACGCTCCGTCTCGCCATAGGCGATGTCGCGCTCAGCATGCGGCCAGGACTCGCGGAAAGCACGGGCATCGCGCGCCCAGGCGGCGAAGATCGCCGGGTGGGCGGGCACTTTGGCGCGGTTGTTGTATTCGGTTTCGAGCCAGATGGGGTCTTGCGGCATGGCGGCGCTCCGGAACGGCGGATGGGTCAGGGCGTGGACTCAGGAGGGGGGGCGGAACTGGGTGGCGTGTTCGACAAAGGCGCTGTGCAGGGCGCTGAAGCCGACATCGCGGCGGAAATTGATGCTGAAGCGGCGCATGGTCGGGAAATCGTGGATATCCAGGCAGGCCATCTCGCCGCGGCGGACCTCGTCGGCCACTTCCAGCCGTGACAGGCAGGCGATTCCGCGGCCAAGCAGGACCAGCTTCTTGATCACCTCGGCGCTATTCGCCTCGAAGCGCAGCGGGCCGATGGCGCGGAAATCCTGGCCGATGGCGTAGCGGAGCGCCGAGCCGAAGGGCGGCAGGAACCAGTAGGCGCTTTCCAGTTCTTTCACGCTCAGCCTGCGCCCCACGGCCCAGTGATCGGCGGCGGCGACCACCACGGCCTCATCCTCGATCCAGGGCAGGGTGCGCAGCGATTGCCGCGTGGCGAGCGATTCCATGAAGCCGACATCGAGCGCCATGTTCTCCACGCCGTCGATGATCTGGCGATCATTGCCGGCGAGGATGCGGAACTGCACCTCCGGGTGGCGGTCCTGGAAGGAGGAACACAGGCGCGGCAGGAGATAGGTGGCGATCATATTGGTCGCGCCAATGCTCAACAGGCCGGAGAGGTCGCGGGCGTCGGAATCCTCCAGCTCGTCGACGGCATTGAGGATGGAGCGCACTTTGGGCTGGAGGCGGCGGCCGCTGGCGGTGATGGCGAGCTGGCGGGAGGAACGCTTGAACAGTGGCCCGCCGAGAGTGATTTCCAGTTGCTGCAAGGCGAGGCTGGCGGCGGATTGGGTGACGTTCAGCTCCACGGCGGCGGCGCTGACGCTGCCGAGCCGGCTCACCGCCTCGAAAACCCGGAGCTGGCGCAGCGTTGCACGCATCCTCGTCTTGCCTGTCATGCCGCCTCCCCATGTGTATGGATGCCCCCGGCAGAGCGGTGACAGGCTTCCATCAACCCATTGAAAATACAGCGTTGAGGTATACCGGGACGGTCCCGGCAGCACCATCGCCCAATCCATGAGTTTTATTTATAGTTATATTTCTAAACTTCCAATTTGCACGCATGAATGGCGAGAGAGTAACAGCCTTGCAGGTTTGGCGCCGCGACGCGGCCGGGCTATGGTCCGAAAGGCGCCGCTTCAGAGATCTCCGCCAGCCAGGCGGGGCAACGCACGCGAAGCCACTGCTTCAGGGGAGAACAACCATGCAGTACTCGATCGTCTCGGCCGATTCGCATATCAATGAGCCGCCCGAACTTTTTAACGAAGTTCCCGCTTCCCTGCGTTCGCTGGCGCCGCAGCTGGTCCATACCGACAAGGGCGATGCCTGGATCATGGCGCCTGGTGCCGCCCCCCGCTTCGTCTCCACCTCCGCCGTCGCTGGCCGCAAGAAGGAAGAATATCTTGCCCGCCCGGTGACCTATGAGACGATGCGCAAGGGCTCGTTCATGCCCGGCCCGCATGTCGAGGACATGGATATCGACAATATCGATGCCGGCGTTCTCTATCCGGGCATCATGCGCTACCTGGAGCGTTGCGCCGATGGTCCGGTGCGCCTGGCCTGCGCGCACACCTATAATGAATGGATGGCGGGCTTCCAGAAGCACGACCCGAAGCGCCTGGTCGGCATTGCCACCCTGCCGCAGCTCGATGACGACATGGGCAAGACCACCATCGAGGCGCTGGAGCGCGCGGCGAAGCTGGGCCTGCGCGGCGCCTTCCTGAGCCAGAAGGATAGCGGCATTCCGCTGCATCATCCGGATGCAAGCCGCTTCTGGGCCGTGGCCGAGGAAATCGGGATTCCCATTTCCATCCATATCCACACCAACCCGTTCCAGCGCGGCTGGAGCAAGGATTGGATGGATATTCCCGGCTCGAAGGAACTCGGCGGCTCTCTCGTGTTGATCGGCATGGCCGAACACATGAACACGCTGATCTGGGGCGGTGTGGTGGCGCGCCATCCGAAGCTGAAGATTGTGCTCGCCGAAGGCGGCATCGGCTGGATTCCGTCCGTGCTCGAACGCATGGACCATGTCTATGACGTGCATCGCCACTACATGAACTCGATCGTCAAGGAGAAGCCGTCCGAGACGTTCCGCAAGAACTTCTATGCCACCTTCCAGAAGGACGTTGCCGGCATCCGCCTGCGTGACATGATGGGTGCGGACCGGCTGATGTGGGCGTCTGACTACCCGCATACCGACACCACCTGGCCGGAATCCAAGAAGGTGATCGACGAGACCTTCGAGGGCGTGCCGGAAGGCGACAAGCACCTGATGATCTCCGAGAACGCGGCCCGTCTCTACGGCCTGCAGAACTAAGCAGAACTAAGCAGACTCCGGCGGGATTTCCCGCCGGTTCAGTCCGACGCATAGTGCGGCATCCGGTCCTGGCCGGATGCCGCATTTGTGTGAGCACCCGAAGAAGACCACGGGGGAACGCATGGACGCGGATGCATGGACGGTGAAGCGGCTGGGATATGCCGTCTCGGACCTGACGATCGGGCATGTTCTGGCGGACAAGGCGGCAACGCACGGCGCCAAGACCTTCCTGACCTTCCTGCCGGACGGCCGCAACTTCACCTTTCGTGACGTGCATGTGCTGTCCAACCGCATTGCCAACGGGCTGAGTGCGGCCGGCATCACGGCGGGCGAGCATGTCGGCGTGCTGATGGAAAACAGCCCCGAGCAATTGCTGCTCTATTTTGCGCTCGGCAAGATCGGCGCCGTGGCGGTGCCGATCAACACGGCGGCGCGCGGGCAATTGCTGACCTATTACATGACACATTCGGATGCGGTGGCACTGATCGCGGATTCCGATCTGCTCGTGCATGCCGAGGAAGTGGCCGCTGATTGCGGCAATATCGGCCTGCGTATTGCGCTGAAATCGACCGCTGAGACGGTGTTGCCGGCGGGTGTTGCGGATTTCGCGACGCTGCTGGAGGGTTCGGAGGAAACCCCGGCGGCGGTGGCAAAGTTCTCCGATCTTGCTTTCCTGCTCTACACCTCGGGCACCACAGGGCCGTCCAAGGCGATCATGTTCACGCATGCCTATTCGCTGCTCTATGGCATCGATCAGGCGGAGAATTACGGTTTCCGCGAGACCGATGTCGTGCATATCTGCCTGCCCTATTTCCACGCCAATGGGCTGCTGTCGCACACCTATGGTCCGCTGGCGCTTGGCGCATCGGTGGCGCTGTCGCGGCGGTTTTCGGCGTCGAATTTCTGGCGCGAGGTGCGGGAGTCCAAGGCGAATGTGATCAGCCTGCTCGGCTCGATGGCGAATATTCTGTGGAGCCTGCCGCCCGATCCGCGCGATGCGGAGAATGAGGTGCGCCAGGCGACGGTGGCGCCGGTGCCGAGCGATGCGACCGGGTTCGAAAAGCGGTTTGGGCTGCGGCTGCTCTCCACCTATGGGCTGACCGATTACGGGCTGGGCTGTATTTTCAATCTCGATGATCCGCTCACCAAACTCGGCTCGGCCGGGCGGCCACGCAAATACATGCGGATTGCGATTGTCGATGACAATGACTTCCAGCTGCCGCCCAATGAAGTTGGTGAGATCGTCATGCGCAGCGAGCTGCCGTGGAACACCTCACCGGGCTATTTCAAGATGCCGGAGCAGACGCTGACGAGCCGGCGGAATTTCTGGTTCCACACCGGCGATCGCGGCTTTCTCGATGATGACGGCTATCTCTATTTCGCCGACCGCAAGAAGGATTCGATCCGCCGGCGCGGCGAAAATATCTCAGCCTTTGAGGTGGAGCAGGTGATCCAGACGCATGATGCCGTGCAGGATACGGCGGTGTTCGCGGTCTCCTCGCCGCTCGGTGAGGACGAGGTGGCCGCATCGGTGGTGCTGCGCGAGGGAAAGTCCGTGACGCCAGCCGAGCTGATCGAACATTGCCGGCGCAATATGAGCTATTTCATGGTGCCGCGGTACATCCGCTTCGCGCCGGACCTGCCGCGCAGCCCGACGCATAAGGTCGAGAAATACAAGCTGCGCAAGGAAGCCGAAGAAAACCGCGCGCTGTATTGGGACCGTGAGGAAGCAGGGATTGTGATCAAGCGGAACTGATCACGCGGCGCATCACTGCCAGCTCCGCAGCACCATATCCGCACCCTTTTCGCCAATCATGATGGTGGGCGCCTGGGTATTGCCCGAGGAGACACCGGGCATGATCGAGGCGTCCATCACGCGCAGCCCCTCGATGCCATGCACGGTGAGGTCCGGCGTGACAGCGGCCATGCTGTCCACGCCCATGCGGCAAGAACCGGCGAAATGCAGCCAGGGTGTCGCGCGCGCGTGCATGAAATCGAGAAGATCGCTGTCATTCTCAACAGAAAGTCCGGGGCGGGTTTCACCGACCGCATAGGGGGCGAAGGCTTGCGTCGCATAGAGGCGGCGGGCCAGGCGGATGCCGGCGAGCATGGCGGTGCGGTCGGACTCGGCGGAGAGATAGGCCGGATCGATCGAGGGCTGGACCAGCGGATCGGGTGAGACCAGCCGGACATGGCCGCGGCTGGCCGGATGGGAGACGACAACGCCGATCGCCATCCCACCCTCGCGCTCCAGCACGCCGGCATCGGCGTAGCTGCCTGGCATGAAGGAAAGATAGAGGTCGGGCGCGGCAAGATCTGGATTGCTGCGGCAGAACAGGCCGGATGTGGTGGTCGCATAGGCAAGCAGGCCGCGCGCGGCAAAGACGTATTTCAGCGCCTCGATCCCGACGCGCCACCCCCGGCTGGTCTGGTTGAGGGTGGTGACGCCGTGGGTGCGCTGGTTGATACGGATCGAGTAATGATCACGCAGATTGGCGCCGACGCCCGGCAAGTCATGGATAACGGGAACGCCCTGCGCGCGCAGTTGCGCCGCCGGGCCGATACCGGAGAGGTGCAGCAGATGCGGTGATTTCAGCGCGCCGCAGGAGATGATGATTTCGCAGCGCGCACGGATACGGCGGCGCTGGCCGCGCTGTGTGATCTCGACGCCGATGGCGCGCTTGCCCTCGAAAATGACGCGCTCGGTGAGCGCCTCGGTCTCGATGCGCAGATTGGCGCGGCGTTTGGCCTGACGTAGATAGGTCTGGGCCGGGCCGGCGCGGAAGCGGCCATTGCGGCTGCCCTGGACGAAGCCGGCGCCCTCGCGCTGCGCGCCGTTGAAATCGGGATTGCGCGGATAGCCAAGTTCGGCGGCGGCATCGACGAAAGCGCGCGACAGCGGATGGGTTTGCCGGGCGCGCGAGACGGTGATGGGGCCGGAATCGCCGCGCCAGTCATCGGCGCCGCCATCATAGCTTTCCATTTTCTTGAAGAAGGGCAGCACCTCCTCGTAGCTCCAGCCGGTGCAGCCTTGCGCCACCCAGTCGGCATATTCGGCGCGCTGGCCGCGCAGGAAGATCTGGCCATTGATGGAGCTGGAGCCGCCAAGCAGCTTACCCTGGCGCAGGATCGGCGCGCGGCCGCCAAGCCCCGGCTGTGGATCGACCTTGTAGCCCCAGGTGAAACGCGTGTCGTGCTGGAGATAGAGGAAAGTTGCTGGAATATGCACATAGGGATGCCAATCGGTCGGCCCCGCCTCGATGAGCGTGACCTGGTGGCGGCCTGATTCCGACAGGCGCGAGGCGACAACGCAGCCGGCCGCACCGGCGCCGACGACAATGAAATCCGTCTCCGCATCCCAGCCCATCATGCGCTCTCCGCCAGGACGGCGTCGGCGAGCTTTTCGGCGAGCATGATGGTCGGGATATTGGTGTTGGCGCAGGGAACGACCGGGAAAAGTGAGGCATCCGCGATGCGCAATCCGGAAACTCCCTTGACGCAGCCAGACGGATCGGTGACCGCCATGGGATCGTCGGGCGAGCCCATGCGCGCGGTGCAGGAGGCGTGATAGGTGGTGCCGACATTGCTGCGCACGAAATCCTCCAGCGCCGCGTCATCGGCGAGCATGTCGGCCAGGCTGTATTTGCCGGCGATCAGGCGCGCGATCAGCAGACGGCGCAGCGCCGCGGGGCCATCGAGCAGGCGGGCGCCGATTTCGGTGAGGATGAGATTCTTCGTTGAATTCACACTGATCTGGCGCACACGCTCGGTGTAGCTGGCGGGGAATGGCTCGCTGCTCACCGCCGAGACGGCCGCATGCGCCTGAATGGCGGCCATCATGCGGAAGCCGGATTTTAGCCGGTCCACATCGCGGCGGTCGGTCAGCAAATTGAGATCGACTTGCGGCGGCGTGCGCCAATCGGTCGATTGCAGCGTGACCTCGCCCTTTTCGGAAAAGGTCTTGTTCACCCAGATGACAAACCCACCGAGCTGGCCGCCGACGCGATGCCAGGCCACGCGGTCCATGCAGTTGATATACATATCGCCCGGCGGTGCGCCTTCGACGCCGGAGGAATAGCGCAGGCCGACCAGCACATGGCGGCGCGTCACGCTGGTCATGCGCGCTTCCGGGCGCAGGAAGGAGGCCAGGGCCACTTGCGGGTGGTCCATCAAGCCCTTGCCCACACCGGCAAGAACGGAAACCGGGGCGATGCCGAAGCGGTGCAACTCGCCGATCGGGCCGATGCCGGAGCGCATGAGCAGCGCCGGCGTGTTGATGGCGCCGAGGCAGATGATGATGTCGGTGCCGCGCAATTCCTGCTCGGCACCGTCGATCATGGCGCGGACGCCGACGCAGCGTGTACCCTCGAAGATCAGCCCGGTGGCGTCACAGTCGGTGCGGATGGTGAGGTTCTCGCGCGCACGGATCGCGGCCGGCAGATAGCCCATCGAGGCGGAGACGCGTCGCTCGGCCTCATTGGCGTGGGCGAGCGGGAAATAGCCGTCCTCGAACGT
>CANJOG010000081.1 GCA_947475475.1 Acetobacteraceae bacterium | reverse complement strand
GAGATGATCCACCGGGCTGCCCTGGCCGCGCGCGGCTGAGCGGATAAAGGGCACGAGGGCGCGTAACAGCCGCGCATAGGCAGCTTCATCGCCATCCTGCGCCGCCTTCATCCAGGAAGACCATTCGGCATCCCGCTCCGCGCTCGCGCTCAGTACTGCCTCCCGGCCTGTCCACATGCCGGCCAGCGCCGACACGGCCGGTTGCATCCCGGCAATGACAGTCAAACCCGAAAACGCCTGTGCCGCAACCGCAGAGGACATTGCATGAGAACCTATCGACCACACCTCCCATTCGCGGCATGGAGGAGAAGGTTACATCGGTTCGATCACGAATGGTTAAGCGTGGTGATGGTCAGTCGCGGAACACGACCGTCTTGCGGCCATTCAGCAACACCCGGTCATCCAGATGCCAGGACAGGGCGCGGGCCAGCACGCGGCGCTCGATATCGCGGCCACGGCGGACCAAATCCTCGCTGGAATCGGCATGGCTGATGCGCTCGACATCCTGCTCGATGATCGGGCCTTCATCGAGGTCGGACGTCACGTAATGCGCCGTCGCCCCGATCAGCTTCACGCCGCGTGCCTGCGCCTGGTGATAGGGCTTGGCCCCCTTGAAGCTCGGCAGGAAGGAATGATGGATATTGATGCAGCGCCCGGTGAGCTTGGCCGCCAGACCGTCAGAGAGCACCTGCATATAGCGGGCGAGCACGACCAGTTCGGCGCCGGATTTCTGGATATGCGCCCAGACGCGCATCTCCTGTTCCATCTTTGTGTCTTTGGTCACCGGCTCGTAATGGAAGTCGATGCCGCTGAAATCGAGATGCTCGTATTTATCGGCCGGATGGTTGGCGATGATGCCGACGATATCCATGCGGATTTCGCCGATCCGCCAGCGATAGAGCAGGTCCGCCAGGCAATGGTCGAAGCGCGACGCCATCAGCATGACGCGCCGCTTCTGGGCCCGCGCCCGCAGCGTGAAAGCGAGGTTCAGCTCGACGCCAAGGGCGTCCAGCGCGGCGCGCAACTCCGCGTCCGGGGCGCTGCCCGGCACGGTGTTGAACACCACACGCATAAAGAACCGCCCGCTCTCGGTATCGTCGAATTGCGCCGCGTCGAGGATGTTCCGGCCAAGCTGGAACAGGCAGCCCGCGACCTTGGCGACAATGCCGGGCCGGTTCGGGCAGGAGAGGGTCAGGACGGATTGGGTCTGAATGTCGGGCACGGATGGATGCCTACAAGCGTCGCCGAATCGGCGCAACCAATGGCGTCGCATCGGCGCAACCAATGGCACCGAATCGGCGCAACCAATGGCGTCGCATCGGCGCAATGGGGCGGTTTTGCCCGCTCAGAGCGCCGTTTTCGCTGCCGCCATTTCAGCCACCAGCCGGGCCACCAGTTCGCCGGCCGGCAGGGCGCGGGTCAGCCGCAATCCTTGGCCGGTATAGATCGACATCCGCCCGGTATCGCCATGCTTGCCAGCCTCATTACGCATCGGCCGGGTCGCCGCGTTCTGGAGCGGGAAGGGCAGGCGGGCGCCGGGACCGGCGGACTCCAGTTCCTCGGTGAACAGGTTGCGCAGCGCCCTTGCCGGGCGGCCGGAGAAGGCGCGGGTAATCAGCGTCTCATCCTCCCGCGCCGCCAGCAGCCGCGCCTTGGCGGCCGGGGCGAGGCCGGATTCGGAGCAGGTCAGGAAGGCCGTGCCCATTTGCGCGCCCGCTGCGCCGAGTGCGCGGGCGGCGATGATGCCGCGCCCGTCCATGATCCCGCCCGAGGCCAACACGGGCACACCCGGCAGCGCATCCACGATCTGCGGCACCAGCGCCAAGGTGCCGACCAGGGCTGTCTCGAACGGCCCAGCAAAGGTGCCGCGATGGCCCCCGGCTTCGGCTCCCTGGGCGGCCACGGCGTCCACACCGGCATCCGCCAGCATCCGGGCCTCCTCCACCGTCGTCGCGGTTCCCACCACGCGGGTTCCGCCGGCGCGGAAACGGGCGACATCTGCGTGCGGGGCGATGCCAAAAGTGAAGCTGAACACCGCCACACGCGCCGCCAGCACCGCCTCGATCTGCGCCGCGAGACTATCCTCCGGCCAGGCAGGGGCGGCGGGCGGTGGGAGGCCGAGGGCGGCGTAATGCCGGCCCAGCAAGGCAAGCGCGGCGGCCGGATCGGGCGCAGGATAGGTGGCGCGCTCGCTGCCGCCGGTGAACAGGTTCACGCCGAAGGGCCGGTCCGTGAGCCGCCGGGTCTCGGTGATTTCGGCGGTAATCTGCGCCGGGGTGAGATAGGCGCAGCCAAGCTGCCCCAGCCCGCCAGCATTGCTGACCGCCGCCGCCAGCGCCGGGGTGGAGGGGCCGCCCGCCATGGGCGCCAGCACGACCGGATGGGTGATGCCGAGTAGCGTGGTGAGATCGGGTCTGCTCATGCTGCCGGTTCCTCACGTGATGAAATGCCCGCCAGCCGCATCCCGCCCCATTCGATCAGCGTTCCGGCCAGCATGACCACCGCGCCGATCAGGAAGACCGCCTCGTAGGACAGTGTGCGGGCGAAAACGTAGGAGAGCGCATAGGCGGTGCCGGCATAGACCACGGCGAACAGGATGGTCATGCGCGCCCAGAGGCTGCGATGTCGTGCCACTCCCACCAGTTCGGCCGCCCGCCCGGAGGCCAGGCCCGGCATGGCGATGCCCATGCCGCCGCCGAGCAGCGAGGAGGCCAGCAGCGCCGCCGGGCTGTGCACAAATACCGGCAACAGCACAAAGACGGTCATGATCAGCAAGGCGGTGCGGAAGGCGCCGGCAAAGCCGATGCGTTCGGCCAGCAATCCGGTCAATAGCGGCAGCACGCAGGCGGCACAGCCGAGCGCCACCCAGTAGAGTCCGGCGGCGGCCAGGCCGAAATCCAGCCCGCGCGCAATGTAATCCACCCAGAAGACGGTATGCGGCACGAAGCCGGCGGCGCTGGCGCAATAGGCGATGATGGTCAGCACACTCGCCCGGCTGATCGGCGGCGCTGCCCCCACCGGCGCTGGCGCCTGTTTCAGCCCCGACCAGCAGAGGGCCACCAGGATGGCTGTGATGGCGGCATAGAGCAGCCAGGCCCAGGCCACGCCCTCGGCTGCCACCGGCGGCACGAGCAGGCCGGAGCCGACCATGCCGACTCCCATGGCCGTCATCACCGCCCCGCCAACCCGCCCCCGCCGCGCCGGCGGCACCGCGGCCATGACGGCAGGCACCGCGCCGACCATGGCAAAGCCACCAGCCGCCCCTGCCAGGAAGCGCCACACCAGATGCCAGACAAGGCCCAGATCGGCGGACTCCGCGAGAAAGCTCAGACAGACCAGGCTCACCGCTCCCCGGATCAGCCAGGCGAGCGGCACCTTGCGCGCCACCAGCGGCAGCAGCGCCGCGCCCGCGAGATAGCCGGCGAGATTGGTGGCGCCGAGAAACCCGGCCTCGGTCGGTGCCACCCAGCCCTGCTGCACCAGCGGCGTGATCAACGGCGTAAAGCCGAAGCGCGACAGGCCAATGCCTGCCAGCAAGGCGGCGAAACCCGCCAGCGCGGCCCGGGCTGTTCCGGGCAGCGCGTCAGAATGAATGGTCATGCGGCGAAGCTAGTCGGCGCGAAGCTCCGCGCGAAATGCATAAATCGGATCACCCCCATCCGGATTGTTGATGGGTGCAACCGCTTCACGCCCGTCTCAGACCGAGAATTCGCTCTGGTGAGTCAGCTGGCGGGTCTGGTGAGACCCGGAGCGGAGCGTGCTCTATGCACGTGAGCACCGGAAGCGCAGCCAGGCCCGCCAGATGGCCGCCAGAGTAGAATTCGGCCACGGGTCACATCACAAAAACGCCCTTCCCGCAGGCTTGCTGGTCGAGAAGCTTGTAGGCTTCGTCGGCCTGCTCCAGCGCCCAGCGATGCGTGAAGATGCCGTCCACATCGATCTTGTGATCGACGGCGAAGCGCGCACATTCCTCCTGCCATGGGGCCGAGAAGGTAACCGAGCCGAAGATCGTGACCTGGCGCAGAATCATGTCGAGATTGATATCGATCGGCGTCGGCGCACCGATGCCGACAAATGCGCCGGTGCCCCAGCGTTTCAGCCCCTTGATCGCCTCGAGCCGTGCCGAGACCGCGCCTGAGGTCTCCAGCGCCGCATCGGTGCCGCGCCCATGGGTGAGGTCCTTCAGCGCGCTGACCGCATCGTCCTTCGCCGGATTGATGATCTCATCGGCGCCGAATTTCTTCGCCATCGCCAGCCGCTCGTCGCTGATATCCAGCGCGATCACGCGCGCCCCCATCGCCTTGGCGAATTGCGTGCCGGCCAGACCCACCGGCCCCTGGCCGAACACCGCGATCGTGCCGCCGCCGTCCATGCGCAGGCGCTTCAGCGCGCCATAGGAGGTGCCCGATCCGCAGCCGATCGCAGCCCCCGCCTCGAAGGAGAGTTCGTCCGGCAGCGGCAGGATCGTCTGGGCCGGAACCTTGAAGTAATGCGCGTGGCTGCCGTGGGCATTGGTGCCGTACATTTTCGGCGCCTCGTTCTCGCATAATTGCGTCCAGCCGGTGCGGCACTCGCCGCAGACGGCGCAGCCCCAATAGTGATGCACCATGACGCGCTGGCCGACGCGGGCGAGGCGTTCCGACACGCCGGCACCCACGGCCGCGACGATGCCACACGGCTCATGGCCCCTGATCAGCGTCGCCGGATCTTCGGTGTTCTTGCTCATCGCGGCGGAGACCGACGTGCCGCCCTTGGGCTGGCGATACAGATGCAGGTCCGAGCCACACATGCCCGAGGCCTTCATCTCCACGATGACTTCGCCAGGGCCTGGCGTCGGGTCGGGGAATGTCACCAGGGCGGTTTCACGGTCTCCGGGAAAGACGATTCCGAGCATGACGATCCTCAGTTTGATTTGGCGCCATTCTCTGGCGGCTGGTTGTGCCGCGCAAGGGAGCGGAGTGCCGCGCCGGTCATTTCTGAGCAGAAACCCCTTGCCCGATACCGTCCCGCGCGGCAGTTTCGCGGCAACCAACTCTCGCACACGTGCGGGATTTCTTAAGGGAGAAAACGTATGACTGGGATCATTCGCCGCCGCGCGCTGCTCGGTGGCGCCGCCGCTGCTGGCGGCATTGCCGCATCGGGCCTGACGCTGCGCATGGCCCGCGCACAGAGCAAGCCCATCCTGATCGGCTATATCGGCGCCCTCTCCGGCCCGGGCGCTCCCGTTGGCGTGCCCGGCAAGCTCGGCGTCGAGATCGCGCGTGACCAGATCAACAAGGCCGGCGGCATTGGCGGGCGCATGATCGAGCTGCTTTCGCTCGATGACGGCGCCAACCCGAACAATACCGTGGCTGCCGCGCGTGAGATGTCCTCCAAGGGCATCAACATGGTGGTCGGCCCGGCCATTATCGGCCCGGTGATGGCGCTACAGCCGCTGGCACCCGACCTGAAGCTGATCTTCTGCGCCACCGGCACTGGCGACGAAAAGCTCAGCCATGAGATGTTCAACCGCAACTCCTTCAATGCGGCGCCGACCGGCTATACCCGCCAGCATGTGAATGCCGCGTTCCTGGCGAGGAAATTCCCGGACGTGACGCATTGGACCGCGGCGCTGCCGGATGTCGGCTCCGGCCCGCAGGGTTGGGCCGCGCTGAAGGTCGCCATGGACGATGTGTTCCCCAAGGCGCTTGGCAAGAAGGCGACGTTCGACGAGCCGCAGACCGCGAAGTTCGGCACGCTGGACTACAAGCAGCAGCTCTCGCAGCTGATGGCCTCCTCCGCGCAGGGCATGTTCACCAATCTGTTCGGCGCCGGCGTGCTGACCTTCTGGCAGCAGAGCCAGGCTTTCGGGCTGGCCAACAAGTTCAAGGTGATGATCGATTACGGTGCAGACATCGATCTGCCCAAGGCGCTGAAGAAGAACGTGCCGACCTCGGTCTGGACATGCTCGTTCTGGTACAATGGCGCGCATCCGAATGACCAGATGGCCAAGGACGTGATCGCCGCCTCCACCGCAACGGGCGATGCGCATCCGCATGGTTTTGTCGGCGTCGCGCATACCGGCCTGATGGGCTACGCCGCCGCCATCCAGGCGACCGGCGGCAATACCGATACCGACCAGATCATCGCCGCGATGGAAGGCCGCAAGTTCAAGTCGCTGCGCGGCGATGCCTATTACCGCAAGGAAGATCACCAGCTCATCGCCAATTCCTACCTGGTGCGCTGGGAGCCGTCCGACGAGCCGAAAGCGGCGGAAGTCGTGGTTGTCGATGAAGGCACCGTGGTCAATCCGCCGGCGCCGGGCGTGAAGTGGGAAGAGTGGCTGGAGAAGAACCGGGCGTAATCTCTGCCTGATTTTCACTGAAATCTCTCTGACTCTGTGAACGCCGCGCCCTCACAGGCGCGGCGTTTTCATGCGTATTGTCAGGCCGCCTCGCGCTGGTCCGTACCGGCGCGGCGCGTGCCGAGCCATTCCAGGCCGGCACCCAGGATGCTCACGCTCCCGCCGATCAGGAACAGCACAGGATAAGACCCGGTCTGGCCAAGGATGAAGGCCAGCAGATAGGCCATGCCGGCATGCGAGAGCCCGGTCAGCATGGTCAGCACGCCCCAGAAGGCGCGATGCCGTGCTGCACCCACCATTTCTGCCGTGCGGCCCGAAGCGACGCTGGCAATGGCAATGGAGAAGCCGCCGACAATCGGCGAGGATGCCGCCAGCACATAGATGTTGTGCACAAAGAACGGCAGGCCGACGACGATGCCGAAGCAGAACAGCGAGAGCCGGAGAGCAAGTGAAAACCCGATCCGGTCGGCGGCCAGCCCCGCCAGTGTCGGGATGATGGCGGCGCCGATGCCGAGCAGCACCCAGACGAGCCCCGCGACAGGAATGCCCTGCTCCAGATAACGCGCGATGAAATCCGCCCAGAACACCGTATGCGGTGCAAAGGCCGCCGAGCCGCAGGCATAGGCCAGCGCCACGCAGATAATCGGAAATGTCGGCCGGCCGAGACTTGTCTGCGCGGTGCGTTTTCCGGTGGGTGCGACATGCGGCAATCCGAACCAGGCAGCGGCGGCCAGCGCACAGGAGATCAGCGCGAAACTGATCCAGGCAGTCGGCAACGAGTAGGACAGCAGCCAGGGTGCCAACGTGCCGGAGGCGACGATACCCATGCCCATGGAAGCAAACAGCACGCCGCCGACCAGTCCCCGCCGCGGATACGGGGCCGAGGCGATCACCGCGGGCACCGTCAGCACCATGGTCCAGCCGCCCACCACGCCGGCGATCAGGCGCAGCGCGAAGTGCCACGCAAAGCCAAACTTTGCTGCTCCCAGCAGGAAAGTCGTGGCACAAACCAGCATGGAGACGCGCACGATCCAGTGCGCCGGGAAGCGCCGCGCCATGGCCTGCGCACTGCCGGCGCCGAACATAT
>CANJOG010000080.1 GCA_947475475.1 Acetobacteraceae bacterium | reverse complement strand
GCTTCGTTAACAAACCTCCCGCGCCACCTCAAAAACCCACCGTGGTCTGGATCAACCCGCCTGCGCAGAAGCTGAAACTCCAAGCCTAATCTCGAAGACCGGCTGTCTCATTGGCGTTGACACGTTCCGTGATCCTCTGAAGGACATGCTTGGCACGTTGAGCGGTCAAACCGGCAACGCTGCGACCTGGTATTTCCTGGCTGGATTTCTAACCACTCTTGCCGGCGCAACTCTCTATGCGACGAGTCATCCTCGCTAAATCAATAGCCGGAATTTCGGCGTACCGCTGGGCCACGAATTCACGGTGAACGTGATTCCGGTCACCACCAAATTCTGAAACTCCTGTGCCAAGGTAAGCGAAGACTAAATTTCTAACAGTGATCGATGATTCTGCCGGATCTTAACTCGTCAATTCAACCAATACTTGAAAGGTTATCCCATGAAGAACGTCATTTCCCGCTCATTTGTCCTGCTGGCGGTTGGTCTGGCGCTTGCCGGCTGCGGCTATAGTAGGGGCGATCGTGCGGCTTCCGGCGGCCTGCTCGGCGCAGGTGTCGGAACGGCTGCGGCTGTCGTCACCGGCGGAAATCCACTGACTGGTGCGTTGCTCGGTGGCGCTGTGGGTGCTGTTGGTGGCGCCGTCACGGACCACAACGACATCAATCTGGGCCGGCCCGTTTGGCGTTGAACTTCTAACACCAGCCGCACCTGGGGGCACAGCGATTGGGAAGATATCTCGATCGCTGTGCTCTTTGCCGTTCGGAATTCTGAGCATTGCTTAGAACGAGGCTTATAGTTCGTTCTTATAGTTCGTCGATGACAGGGCCTCAGTCTCGCAGAGCCTCGATCTTGCCGCAGATACAAAAATGCCCCCTCTTCAATGAAGACGGGGCATTTTGTTAAGAACGTTTAAGGGCGAGTATCTAGCCGATCACCGCATCGACATTTGAGCCGTCAGTTCCATAGCGGCTCGATGCGTGCGCCTCGCTGCGATTGGGACGGCCCTGACGCTCTGAGCTTCGGTCGCCATCCAGGTATTGAGAAGTGCACGCGCCCTGAAGACTCGGCATTTAAGGGTTCCCACCGCGACACCCAATTTCTCTGATGCTCGCTCATAGGAAATGCCGTCAACCGAAACCATCAAGAGGATCTCGTGTTGATCGCGTGACAGGCGGCTCATATGCTGCCGCAAATCCTGCAGTTCTACGTGCTCTTCCTGACCGCCACTGCGGCCAAAATGGGCTGCGGGGATATCGTCAATATCGACGGTATTACGGCGGCTCCGCAGGTTTGAGAAGAACCGGTTGCGCAGAATCCGAATCATCCAGGCGCGGAAATTTGTCCCGATCTCGAATGATGTCTGCGCCGCCAATGCACTTGCAATCGCGGATTGGACCAGATCATCGGCATCGGCGCGATGGCGCGTCAATGCCATGGCCTGTTGGCGCAGAGATGGCAAAACCGACAGGATCAGGCTGCTGAATTCGCGCTCAAGGCTGGAGCTTTCAACTGGAATACGAATGGGGATGGCTTGAACTATGTTCATAAATTCTCTCGGAATAGGAACAGTTGCACCGTTATCGTCGAGTTGGACAGTATACTTGGCTGTCCACCGAACGTATCCTCGGATTGTACCTAGTCAGGCAGGGAGTTCCCGTCCTGGTGCGCCCATTGGGCGATCAAATGGTCGCGGACTGACCAGGGAACGGCTTAAAATTCGGCGCCAAAATTGGCGTGGCCTTCAGCGGGTCAGGATAAAAACTCTTGAATGGATCGAGGAGTTTCGGGCCAGGGGCATGCCCTGGCCCTTCTCATGCAGAGGCCCAGCCTAGATTCCGCGAGCGCGGAAATAAGGAATAACGTAGCGGCCGATATTCTGGATGGTCTCGAGTTGCGCCCATTGCGGCACGGTGCCGAGATTCCACATGAAGAGGATTTCGTCGGCACCGGCGGCAATGAGGCGTTCGCAATATTCGATGCAATGACGCGGATCACCGATCGCCTGCTCGCCGCCTTCAAGCATGGTCTCGGACTGGCGGCGCGGCGAAAGCGTGATGGATTCAGAGGCGAACTTGGTCTTCATCTCGCGCGCCTCGCCAAGCGGATCGTCGCCCCAGGTTTCGGGCTGCGGCAGCGGCTCGCCGGTGTACCAATGCGCCAGGGATTCCACGAAGAAGCGCATGCCCCGATCGCCGAACTTGCGGGCACGAGCTTTGTCTTCAAGCACCACCGCGGGGCAGAGGGCGGCGAGATGGTTGATCGGATTGAAGCCGACCTGCTTGGCCGGATCGCGATTCTTCCAGTGTTCGCGGTAGATCTTGTTCTTTTTCTCGATATCCGGCGGTCCGCCGAAACCGAGCACCAGGGCGCCGAGGCCACGATCGCCAGCGGTGGCCAGTGATTCCTCGCGGGTGCAGGCCATGTACATCGGCGGATGCGGGTCCTGGTATGGCTTGGGATGCACCGGACGCGGCGGGATTTGCAGGTATTTTCCGTTATGTTCGACCACGTCTTCGACGAAGAAGCGCGGGATGAGGTACATCGATTCATCGATCATCGGCTGCAGCTCTTCGAGCTTGTAACCGAAGGCACCGGCCTCCTGCTGGGAGCCGCCCTTGCCGACGCCGAAATGCACGCGTCCCTTGGAGAGAATATCGAGCGTCGCGATACGCTCGGCCACCTTGATCGGATGGTTCATCGCCGGCGGCAGGCAGACCACGCCATGGCCGATTCCGATGCGCGTGGTGCGCCCGGCGATATAGGCCAGGAAGGTCTCCGGTGCGCTCATATGCGCGTAATAGGAGAGTGCCGTGTGTTCGACGCACCAGACGGTGTCGAAACCGCATTGTTCGGCCAGGATGACCTGGTCGACCAGCTCCTCATAGACTTTACGGTCGCCGTGGCGCGACGCGTCGGTAGTCTGGGCTTCGTAGATGACCGAGAATTTCATGTTTCCTCCTGCCCGGCCCGAGTTCTGGGGGCCGGTACTTGCTGGAAACTTGCCGCAGCCTAGCTTTTTGGGCAAGCGGTGGCGATCACGTATCGGACGTGCCCTCTAGGCGGGGACGAGCATGACCAGTTCAGCGCCCTCAGCCACCAGATCGCCCTCGGCGCAGCGGACCTGGTCGACGGTGCCATCCTGCTGGGCGGTCAGAGTCATTTCCATCTTCATCGCCTCCAACACGATCAAGATCTCGCCACGCAAGACCTTTTGGCCCGGTTCGGCGAGCACCTTCACCACGCGGCCGGGGATCGGCGCGAATAGCCCCCCTGCCCCGCTGCTGGCCTGTTGCGGCGGCGCGAAGGGATCGATGCGGGTAAATGTGTGGTTGCGGCCGGCGATGATAGCGGTGAGCGACTCGCCGGTGCGGATGACCGGGATGCGGCGGCGGGTACCATCGAGGGTGAGCAGCAGCGCGCCGTCCAGCCGTTCGGCCGTCACGGCGAGCGTGCGGCCGCGCAGGACAAGCTTCCAGGCGCCGGATGTGCCCGGGAGAACCCGGACGATCTCGGTGGCCTCGCCAGTGTTGAGATGCCCGGTGCTGAGATGAACATCATAATAACCCACGATATTCAGGCGCCAGGCGTCACTTTCGGCCCATGGCGAATGGGGATCATTGCCGCGTGCGGCCTGGGCGCGCGCCTGGGATTGCGCCTCCAGCACCAGTTCAATGGCGGCGGCGGCCAGAGCGGTGATCTCGCTGCCGGCCTCGTCATGGCGTTCCAGCACGCCCGGATGGGCCGCGATGAAGCCGGTGGTGAGCTTGGCGGCAGCAAAATCGGGCTCGGCGGCGATCGCGCGCAGCAGGCCGAGATTGGTGCGCACGCCGACGACTTCGTACTCGTCGAGCGCGGATCGCAGCCGGGCAAGTGCTTCGTCGCGGTCATCGCCCCAGACGATCAGCTTGGCGATCATCGGGTCATAGAATGGCGTGATCGTAGTGCCTTGGCGCACGCCGGTATCGACGCGAACCTGTTCGCTATCCCGCGGCTGCACCAGATGGGCGAGCGTGCCGGTGGAGGGCATGAAATCGCGCTCGGGGTCTTCGGCGTAGATGCGCGCCTCGATGGCGTGTCCGGCGATGAAGAGCTGTTCCTGCGTGCAGGGCAGCGTGCCGCCGGCGGCGACCCGGAGTTGCCACTCCACCAGATCCTGACCGGTGATCTGCTCGGTGACGGGATGCTCGACCTGCAGGCGGGTGTTCATCTCCATGAAGAAGAAGTGATCGCCCTCGGCAATAAATTCGACGGTGCCGGCGCCGACATAGCCAACCGCACGGGCCGCCGCGATGGCGGCGTCGCCCATGGCGCGGCGGCGCTCCGCGGTCATACCCGGGGCGGGTGCTTCTTCAAGCACCTTCTGATGGCGGCGCTGGATCGAGCAGTCGCGTTCAAAGAGATGCACGCAATTGCCGTGCGTGTCGGCAAAGACCTGGATTTCGATATGGCGTGGATCGGTGAGGTATTTCTCCACCAGCATGCGCTCATCGCCGAAGGAGGCGCGGGCCTCGCGTCGGGCGCCGTGCAGTTGCGTCAGGAAATCACCGGCAGAGGCGACAATGCGCATGCCTTTGCCGCCGCCGCCGGCGGAGGCCTTGATGAGCACTGGATAGCCAATTTTGGCGGCCTCAGCGCCGAGAATCACGTCGTCCTGATCGGCACCATGATAGCCGGGCACCAACGGCACGCCGGAGCGTTCCATCAGTGCCTTGGATTCCGCCTTCGATCCCATGGCGCGGATGGCGCCCGGCGGCGGGCCGATGAAGACGATGCCAGCATCGGCGCAGGCTTGCGCGAAATCCGCATTTTCCGAGAGAAAGCCATAGCCGGGATGGATCGCCTCGGCGCCCGACGCACGCGCGACCTCGATAATGCGGGCGGCATCCAGATAGCTTTCGCGCGCCGGCGACGGGCCGACATACCAGGCCTCGCCGGCGAGTGCGACATGGCGGGAGTCCCGATCGGCGTCGGAATAGACGGCCACGGTGGCGATGCCGAGGCGATGCGCGGTGGCAATGACCCGGCAGGCGATCTCGCCGCGATTGGCGATGAGGATTTTACGGAACATGGCGCGCCTCACATCCGGAACAGGCCGAATTTCGTCGGCTGGATTGGCGCGTTGAGGCTGGCGGAAATTCCAAGCCCCAGCACGCGGCGCGTCTGCGCCGGATCGATCACGCCATCGTCCCAGAGGCGGGCGCTGGCATAGTACGGATGGCCCTGGACCTCGTATTGCTCACGGATCGGGGCTTTGAACTTCTCTTCGTCCTCTTCAGGCCAGGTCTGGCCGCGCGCTTCCATGCCGTCGCGGCGGATTTGCGCCATGACCGAGGCGGCCTGCTCGCCGCCCATGACGCTGATGCGGGCATTTGGCCACATCCAGAGGAAGCGCGGCGAATAGGCGCGGCCGCACATGCCGTAATTGCCGGCGCCGAAACTGCCGCCGATAATGACGGTGAATTTCGGCACATTGGCGGTGGCAACGGCGGTGACGAGTTTGGCGCCGTCCTTGGCGATGCCGCCAGTTTCGTATTTGCGGCCGACCATGAAGCCGGTGATGTTCTGCAGAAACACCAGCGGAATGCCGCGCTGGCAGCAGAGTTCGATGAAATGCGCACCCTTCTGAGCGGATTCGGAAAACAGAATGCCGTTATTGGCGATGATGCCGACCGGATAGCCCCAGATATGGGCGAAGCCGGTGACCAGCGTGGTTCCATACCGCGCTTTGAACTCGTCGAAGTCGCTGCCATCGACGATGCGGGCGATCACGTCGCGCACGTCATAGGGCTTCCTGCGATCGGCAGGGATAATGCCGTAAAGCTCCTCCGCATCGAAGCGCGGCACGACAGGCTCACGCAACACGAGCTGCTCGGGCTTGCGACGGTTGAGATTGCCGACGATGGTGCGGGCAATCCCCAAGGCGTGTTGGTCATTTTCAGCGAAATGATCAGCCACGCCGGAAATGCGGGTGTGCACATCGGCGCCGCCAAGGTCCTCGGCGCTGACGATTTCGCCCGTCGCAGCCTTCACCAATGGCGGGCCGCCGAGGAAGATGGTGCCCTGCTCGCGGACGATGATCGTCTCGTCCGACATGGCTGGCACGTAAGCGCCGCCAGCCGTGCAGGAGCCCATCACCACCGCAATCTGCGGAATCCCGGCGGCCGACATGCGGGCCTGATTGAAAAAGATGCGCCCGAAATGCTCGCGGTCCGGAAACACCTCGTCCTGATTGGGCAGATTGGCGCCGCCGGAATCCACGAGATAGACGCAAGGGAGATTATTCTCGGCGGCGATTTCCTGGGCGCGCAGATGCTTCTTCACCGTGATCGGGTAGTAGCTGCCGCCCTTCACCGTCGCGTCATTGGCGATGATGAGACACTCCTGGCCACTCACGCGGCCAATGCCGGTGATGATCCCCGCTGCGGCAATGTCATCGCCATACATGCCATAGGCGGCAAACTGCGACAGTTCCAGAAACGGTGCGCCGGGATCGATCAGAGCGCGCACACGCTCGCGCGGCAGCAGCTTACCGCGGGCGAGATGCTTCTCCACCGCCGCCTTGCCTCCGCCTTCGCGGATGCGTGCGACCTTGGCGAGCATGTCATCCACTTGAGCGCGCATGGCATTGGCATTGGCGCGAAAATCGGCGCTGCGTGTATCGCTCTGGCTTTCCAGGATGGGCATGGCGGTTACGCCGTCTCGCGGAAGAGTTCGCGGCCGATCAGCATACGGCGGATTTCGCTGGTCCCTGCCCCGATCTCATACAGCTTGGCATCGCGCAGAAAACGGCCGGTCGGATAGTCGTTGATATAGCCGTTGCCGCCCAGCGTCTGGATCGCTTCCAGCGCCATCCAGGTGGCGCGCTCGGCGGAATAAAGAATGGCGCCAGCGGCATCCTTGCGAGAGACACGGCCGGCATCGCAGGCGCGGGCCACGGCATAGACATAGGCGCGCGAGGCATTCAGCGTGACATACATATCGGCGAGTTTGCCCTGCATGAGCTGGAACTCGCCAATCGCCTGGCCGAATTGCTTGCGCTCATGCACATATGGGATGACCACATCCATGCAGGCCTGCATCAGTCCGAGCGGCCCGCCCGAGAGCACGGCACGTTCGTAATCCAGCCCGCTCATCAGCACATTGACGCCGCGCCCGACTGCACCAAGCACGTTTTCCTCGGGCACCTCGCAATCCTGGAAGACCAGTTCACAGGTATTGGAGCCGCGCATGCCGAGCTTGTCGAGCTTCGGCGAGGTGGAGAATCCCTTGAAGGCCCGCTCGATAATGAAGGCCGTCATGCCGCGCGGCCCGGCATCCGGGTCGGTCTTGGCATAGACGACCAGAACATTGGCGTTGGGGCCATTAGTGATCCACATCTTGGTGCCATTCAGCACGTAGCGATCGCCACGCTTATCGGCGCGCAATTTCATGCT
>CANJOG010000079.1 GCA_947475475.1 Acetobacteraceae bacterium | reverse complement strand
GAGCGGTAAGGCGCGCTGACATAGAGTCCGATATTTTGGTTGTCGCGGTGAATCTGGAAAAAGTCGCGGTCGCTGATATTCACTCCTGGCCGGGCCTGGCCGAGAGAGGTTTCGAGAACATCGCCCACTTCATCGACATGCGTCATCACCCCGAGGAAATGCGCATTGGCGGAAGCGTCGAACAAGGCATTCTGGCGAATCTCGGTCGGGAGGTTGTCCAGCCCGGCGATTCGCAGATTGGTCGCCAGGGCCTGGAGTGAGAGGTCATAGACGGTGATAGTATGGCTGATCTCGAGACCGAGCGTGTTGACGAGATTTTTTGTCTCACGCTCCGCCTGGGCCCGTGTCGCCTCCCGGCTATCGAACAGCAGCCAAGCGCCGACCGCGCCCATGCCGCACGCCAGAAACAGGCTGATCCAGACCCAGCCGTTCGCGCTCAGGAGCCTTTTTCGCCAGCGCATCCGCAACCCATCGCCATATCGTTCGGCGGAACCAGCCCGCCGTCACTCCTGGCAGCGATGCGTCCGACACGGGGCCGCTTCTAGTCCGAATATCTGCGGAAGTTAACAAAATTCGGCGCCTATTTGCGCACCAGCTTGCAGCGGCTCTCCGACAGCGGCGCATAGGCCTGCGCGCCGGGCACGGTGGCAATGACACGCAGATAATCCCACGCTTCCTTCGATTCCGCCGGCGTCTTGACCTGCAACAGATAGACATCGTGCACCATCTGCCCATCCTCGCGCAGCTGGCCGCCGCGGGAATAGAAATCATCCACCCGCGTCTCGCGCATCTTTGCCATCACCGCCTGCGCCTCCACCGTGCCGGCGGCATCGGCGGCGCGGAGATAATGCAGCGTCGCCGAGTAATTCGCGGCGGCGACATTATCCGGCATCTTGCTCTGGCCATTGGCGGCGAAGAAGCGGCGAGCAAAGGCGCGGGTCTCCTCATTGCGATCCCAGTAGAACCCGTCGGCATAGTAGAGGCCCTGCGCGGTCTGCAGGCCGAGTCCGTGCACATCGGGCAGCGACATAATCAGGCCGACAAGTTTCTGTTTCTGCATCACGCCAAATTCGGCCGATGCCTTCACGGATTTGACGAAATCGCCACCGGCATTGGCAAACGCAATCACCTGCGCGCCGGATTGCTGCGCCTGGAGAATGTAGGACGACACATCGGGCACGCCGAGCGGATGACGCACGGAGCCGAGCACGCGCCCGCCGCCGGCCTGGATCATCGCGGTGGCGTCGCTCTCGGAATCCTTGCCGGTCGCATTGTCCCAGGAGACGAAGAACCAGCTTTGCCCGCCTTGCGCGAGCAATGCGGGGACCGAGGCATTCAGCGTGTGGCTGTTATAGGCCCATTGCGCCAGCATGCCGTTGCACAGCTCGTTGGTCACCATGGTGTTGGATGTCGATGACGCCAGCAGGATCTTCTTGCGTTCAGTGGCGATCGGCAGCACCGCGAGCGTCACCGGGCTGGAGGGCAGGTCGGCAATGATATCTACGCCCTCATTGTCGAACCAGTTGCGCGAAATCCCGGAGCCGACATCGGGCTTGTTCTGGTGGTCGGCGAAAACCACCTGCACTTTGCGGCCGGGCTTCTGGGCGAGGAAATCCTCCACCGCCATGTTGACGGCCTGGAGCGTGTATTTGCCGGTGTAGAAGGAAAACTGGCTGGCATAGTCGGAGAGCACGCCGATCTTGATGGTGCGGCTGGGTGTCAGCGCGTCATCGGCGTGGGCCAGGCCCATAGTGGCGGCCATCGTCGAGAGTGCGGCAGCCAGTGCAAGCTTGCGCATCGTCGCTTCCTCCTTCTGCGGCCTTGATGGGCCGGTTTGCTTGTGGCGATGTTAGGCAGGGCGGGGCCGGCGGGGCAATCGTCCATTCGGACGGGGAAAGACAGCGCCCAGGTAAAGAAAAACCCGCCTCGCGGCGGGTTCTTCCGTCTCATCGGTGGCGGCTAGGATCAGCCGCGCGCCTTCTGCAGGTTCTCGTCGATCTTGGCGAGGAATGCCTCGGTGGACAGATACTTCTGCTGCGGACCGACCAGGATAGCGAGATCCTTGGTCATGAAGCCGGCTTCCACCGTCTCGATGCAGACGCGTTCCAGCGTCTGGGCGAATTCGGTCACATCCGGCGTGTTGTCGAACTGGCCGCGATAGATCAGGCCGCGGGTCCAGGCGAAGATCGAGGCGATCGGATTGGTCGATGTCTCGCGGCCCTTCTGATGCTCGCGATAATGGCGCGTCACCGTGCCATGGGCGGCTTCGGACTCAACCGTCTTGCCATCCGGGCTCATCAGCACCGACGTCATCAGGCCAAGGCTGCCGAAGCCCTGGGCCACGGTGTCGGACTGCACGTCGCCATCATAGTTCTTGCAGGCCCAGACATAACCGCCGTCCCACTTGAGCGAGGAGGCCACCATGTCGTCGATCAGACGGTGCTCATAAGTCAGGCCCGCCTTGGCGAAGGCTTCCTTGAACTCGCGGTCGAACACATCCTGGAACGTGTCCTTGAACATGCCGTCATAGGCCTTGAGGATCGTGTTCTTGGTGGACAGATACACCGGGTAGTTGCGCAGCAGGCCATAGTTGAAGCTGGCGCGCGCGAAGCCCGTGATCGAGTCCAGCGTGTTGTACATCCCCATCGCGACGCCCGCACCTTTGAACTCGTGCACGTCGAACGTGGTGGGCTCGCTACCATCGGCGGGATGGAAGCTCATGGTCAGGCGGCCGGGGCCGGCGACCTTGAAGTCGGTGGCGCGATACTGGTCACCGAAAGCATGGCGGCCAATGACGACCGGCTTGGTCCAATGCGGCACCAGGCGCGGCACATTGGAGCAGATGATCGGCTCGCGGAAAATGGTGCCGTCGAGGATGTTGCGGATCGTGCCGTTCGGGCTCCTCCACATCTTCTTCAGCTTGAATTCCTCGACGCGGGCCTCATCCGGCGTGATGGTGGCGCATTTCACGCCGACGCCGTACTGCTTGATCGCCAGGGCGGAATCGATTGTCACCTGGTCATTGGTCTGGTCGCGGTATTCGATGCCGAGATCGTAATATTTCAGGTCGATATCAAGGTAGGGGAGAATCAACTTCTCCTTGATGAACTGCCAGATAATCCGGGTCATTTCGTCGCCGTCGAGCTCGACGACCGGGGTTACTACCTTGATTTTAGCCATTATGAGGTCCCTTGAACGAACAAGCCGGCGCACCGACCGAATACGAAGCCTCAAGATTGGCAAGATCGGGCCGAGGCCGCAAGGGATGGGCAGGCATTCTGCCGCATATCGGTCCGGAATATCATCACCAAGCGGCTGGGGAAGCCGGACTGCATCGGGCTTGGCGTGCGCGGCATTGCGGGGCTAACATCGCCAGCATAACGGGAGGAAACCGATCTTGAACGCAGCGCCACACCGCCGTCTGGAGCTATGGGACGGGGCCGCCTTTAACTATCCCGACAAAATCGAACGCATTGCCCGCACCCGCGAGGAGCAGGGATTCGATGGGCGCAATTTCGGAGATTCCCAGAACAGATATGGCGATCCTTTCGTCTGCATGGGCGTCGCCGCGCGGGTGACAACCCGGCTTGGCCTGTCCACCGGGGTGACCAATACGGTCACGCGCCACCCCGCCGTGATGGCGTCGGCGGCGGGCAGCGTGCAGGCATTTTCCGGTGGTAGAATGGTCATCGGCCTGGCGCGGGGCGATTCAGCCCTTGCGCATCTTGGCATGGCGCCGCCGCCGGTTTCTGCATTCGAAAATTACGTCCGCGCATTGCAGGCCTATCTGCGTGGCGAGGAAGTTCCCTTCGCGCTCGCCGATGCCGCCATGGGCGGCAGGCGGGCCGATATGGCGACCACCGAGTCGCTCAATGTCGGCAAGCGCCCCACGGTCAGCCGCATGCAATGGCTGCCCGGCGATATGCCCAAGGTGGTGGTCGATGTGTTCGGCACCGGGCCGCGCGTCATCAAGATCGGCGCGCTGCTGGGCGATCGTGTGACCTTCGCGGTTGGCGCCAATCCGGCGCGCATTGCCTGGGCGCTGGAGATTGCCCGCACGGCGCGGCGTGAGGCCGGGCTCGATCCGGACGGGATTTCCTACGGCGCCGTGGTCGGTTTGGGCATTGACGACGACGTGGCGCGCGGGCGTGCGCGCATTGCCGGTGTTGTCGCCACCTCCTCGCGGTTTTCCTTCATGCATGGCCAGAAGATCGGGCCGATGGATGAGCAGGAAGAGGGCGTGTTTCGCCGCGTGCAGGAAAGCTACGACATGACGCGTCATTCCGTGCACACCAGCACCCAGGCCAGCGTCATGCCAGACTGGTTCATCGACCGCCACGCGATTACCGGCGGCCCCGATAATGTGATCGCGCGGCTCCAGCAGATTCACGAACTTGGTATCGACCGGGTGGCCTGTCTGTTCCACGGCAGCCATTCCGGCATCGAAGACCAGATCGACGCCGCCTACGCGCAATTCGCGCGCGACGTGATACCGGCCTTCAAATAACGTCTGCAAATAAAAGGGGAATTATAAAAATGATCAAAATGAAACGTCGCACGGTTCTCACCGGCACTCTTGCCGCCGGCACGCTGGCAGCCGCTAACCAGACACGCCGTGCGCAGGCACAGGCGGCGAACGGGCCAATTCGGCTGGGCTTTATCGCGCCGCTGAGTGGCGCCTATGCCGCGGTCGGCAAGGAAGTGCAGATCGGCGCCATTGTTGCGGCCGATCAGGTCAACCGCGCCGGGGGCGTGCTCGGCCGCAAGGTTGAGGTGCAATACCGCGATGACAGGCTCGATGCGAACGAATCGGTCTCGGTTGCGCGCGGCTTTGCCAGTGACGGGATTCATATGCTTTTTGGTCTGCCGATCACTAATTCCGTGGTGGCGCTGATGCCGATTATGAAGGAGCTGAACAGCTTCCTCATCCATGGTGGTTCAGCTGATGACCGAATGACCCACGAACTGTTCGTGCGCAATTTCTTTGCCATTCCACAGACAAACTATACGCGGCAGTCATCACTGACGCGAATTCTGGCCGAGAATTTTCCCAACGTGACGACCTGGACTGGCATGGTCCCGGACAATGCGATGGGCAACGGCGCCTATGAAGCATTCGGGATTTTCCTTAAGCGCGCCTATCGCGAAATCGCCAAGCGCGAGGTGACGATCCTTGAGCCGGCGAAATCCAAAGTCGGTAGCAATGATTTTAAGGTTCAGCTCTCACAGCTCATGGCCTCACCTGCGACCGGCCTCTTCCATACGCTGGTGGGTGCAGACGGAATCACCTTCTTCCAGCAAGCCAGAAGCTTCGGCCTGGACAAGAAGATCCAGGCCATTGCGGAAAATGCGCAGGAGATGGACCTGCCCAAGGCGCTCAAGCGTGCCATGCCAACCAATGTCTGGTCGCTCTCCTACTGGAATCAGCCTGCCTATAAGGACGACAAGCAAGGCCAGGAAATCGCCGCAGTGTTCAAGAGGGAGTTTGGCGATCCGATTCCGCATGGGCTGTCATCCATGGGGCATATCGGTCTGATGTCCTTCGTCGAAGGTATCAAAAAGGCCGGTAGCACTGACATCGACAAAGTCATTTCCGCACTGGAAGACCATCGCTTTCATACCGTGCGAGGTGAGGCCTATTTCCGCAAGGAGGATCACCAGATGGTGTCAAACCTCAATCTGGTGAACTTCGGACCCGCCGATAATGAAGCGGGTTGGGAAGTGCGTAAGGTGCTGACGGTTCCTGATAAGGACACCATCAATCCGCCGACGCCGGGCGTGCCCGTGAAGTTCCCGACCTGAGTTCCTGACCTGATCCGCGCGCTCTGAACGGGCGCGCGGAGATGGCGCGAAGCTGCAAGGATCGATCTGATGGCCGACGTGATCACCTATCCGCATTTCGAACCGCATTTCCCGCGCAAGATGTGGGTGTTGCCAAAGATTCTCGAAAAGCACGCGGCCGAGCGGGGCGGCAAGCCATTTCTGCAATGGACCGATGAGGGGCGCGCCCTCTCGTACGACGAGGTCAACCGCCTGGTGAACCGCATGGCGCGCGGTCTGCGCGCGCTGGGCGTCAGGCACGGTGATCGCGTCATCATCTACAAGCCGAATAGTCTCGATTATGTGTTGTCCTGGTTCGCCATCAGCAAACTTGGCGCGGCCCATGTCACGATTGGCGAGCCGCAGAAGGGCGCGTTTCTCGAACACCAGGTGAATCTGTCGGGCGCGCGGCTGATGATTGCCGGCACCGGCCTGCTCGATCGTGTTGCCGAGATCGAGGCGGATATTCCCAAGCTTGAGCATGTGGTGATCTGGACCGATCCCGAATCACCCGCGGCGAGTCCGGCGTTCAAACGCCTGCGGACCAGCCGTTACGAGGAACTCGCAGCATCGAGCGATGAGTCCAATCTCGGTGTGGAGATTTCCGAGAAGGATCTCGGCGCGGTGCTCTACACCTCCGGCACAACGGGGCCGACCAAGGCGGTGTCGATGCCGCATTCGCAATTCTATTTCTCGGCCGAAGAGAATTGCCAGCTCGTCAGTCTGAAGGAAGATGACGTCTATATCACCGCCTTTCCATTCTTCCATGGAAATGCGCAGTTTCTCACCATCTACCCGACGCTGATTGTCGGTGCCAAGGTGGTGATGTATCGCAAGTTCAGCGCATCCGACTGGCTTGGCCGCGTCAGGCGCAGCGGCTGCACGGTGCTGAATTTGCTCGGTGCGACCATGGCCTTCATCCTGGCGCAGCCAGCGAGCGCGGATGACAAGAACCACAAACTCACCCGCATCTGGGGCGCGCCGACGCCGCCGATCCTGTCGAAGGATTTCGCCGCGCGCTTTGGCGTGTCCGATTTCCGTGAGGGGTTCGGCCAGACCGAGGTCTCGCTGCCACTGATGACGCCACCCGGCCAGAAGGCGCCCGGTAGTTGCGGTGTCGCGGTTAGCCAGTATTTCGATGTGCGTCTGGTCGATCCTGAAACCGACGAGGATGTGCCGGCCGGCGTGGTAGGCGAATTGATCCTGCGCCACAAGCAGCCTGGCATCATCTGCGCCGGCTATCTCGGCATGCCGGAAAAGACCGTCGACTCCTGGCGCGACCTCTGGTTCCGCACCGGCGATGGGCTGAAACGCGACGAGCAGGGCTGGTTCTATTTCATCGACCGCATGAAGGACACGCTGCGCCGCCGCGGTGAGAATATCTCATCCTATGAGGTGGAGGCGGTGATCCTGCGCCACCCATCGGTCGATGATTGCGGCGTTGTCGCCGGCAAGTCCGATGAGGAAGGCGGCGAGGACGAGGTTCTGGCCTGCGTGGTTGTGAAACCGGGTGAGAGCCTTACGCCCGAGGAATTGATGGAATGGTGTGAGGCCCGCATGCCGTATTTCGCCGTGCCGCGCTTTGTGCGGTTCATGGAGGTGTTGCCGAAAACACCGTCGGAAAAAGTGCAG
>CANJOG010000078.1 GCA_947475475.1 Acetobacteraceae bacterium | reverse complement strand
GCTGGATAACCGCATCAGCGAAGCGGCGGGCTTCCTCCTCGCGGCCTGGGCCTTCGGCGGGGATGAAGATTTCGCCGACATTGTATTCGGTCTGTCCGGCCTGTTCCTTGGTCAGCTCGATCCGGCGGGCGACATCACTCTCCTCGATGGGCGGACGGTCGCCGAACTGCTCGCGCAGCACGCGAGACCAGCCGAGCTGGACTCGAATCTGGTCGATCAGCGTGCGCATGGCGACACCCTGGCCGGAGAGCCGGCTGCGGAGCACGCCGCGCGGCAGGCCATTGCGGGCCTCGATATCCTGGATCGCCTGGAGGATTTCCTTGTCCTCGATGAGGATCTTGCGGCGCTGCATTTCCTGCAGCCGCATCTTCTCGTCGATGAGTTGCTGGCGCACCTGCGGCCCGAGGCGGGCGAGAACTTCCGGCGAGAGCGGCAGGCCGGTGGAGAGGGCGAGGAGTCGTTCGCGGTTCTGGACGTCGCTGTTGGTGACGGCGTCGCCATTGACCACGGCAACAATCATCTCTGCCGGGCCGGCGGCGGGAACGCCGGTGGTGTTGACGGGTCTGGCCTGGGACCAGGCCGGGCCAGCGGCGAGCATCGCGGTGAGGGCGAACAGCCCGAAAGTGACGCCACGCCCAAGGGGGGGACGACCAGAGGAGGGGCGGCCAATATCAGTGTTGAGGCGACGCATTGCGGTCCATTCACTCCAAAATTTGTAGCCTGCCCGCATCAGAATGCGTGCAAACCGAAGTCGCCCACAGTCTTCAGCGTGACCTGGATCAGGAACATGCTCTCGCCCTTGTCACCGGCAAAGGAGGTGTAGCGGCGGGACCAGCGCAAATCCAGGATCACGCACTCATCCTCGTAGGTCCCGGAGACGCCGGAGCCGACGGTCTTGCCAGTGGCAATATCCCGTCGCGCATTGGCCGCAAAGCGCCATTTGTCCCAGCCAGTCGAGACGCCCGCCGTGATTTCATTGCGCTTGACGAAGGGAATGACGTTGGATTGGGCCGAGGCTGGGGTGTCCCACCACAGATATGGATTGGCGGTGCTGTAGAGATAGCCCGCCGAAACGCGAAGCCTGTCAGTGCCAGCATAGCCGGTCAGGTCGGCCATACGGACGCGGAAATCGCGGTGGCCGAAGCGGCCGCGCGCCACCAGGTCGAACCAGGGGACCGGGGTGACCGCAGCCTTGGCGACGATATCGGAGACGCGGTCCTCGAGGCCCGAATTGATCGGGAAGGTGTCATCCTTGCGGGCGCGCCAGGATTGCCCGACGAAGCCGTCCAGCGAGGCCCCGGAGGGGAAATACCACGCGCCGCGCAGAGCCGCCGCTGCGCGCACCCCGCCTTCGTGCCGATCCAACCCAGGGAAGCGGTTCAGCGCGAACAGGTTCATGTCGCTGAATTCAAAATCCAGGCTGTCCTCGTTGGGGATCAGGCGCTGGATGCGAAAGCCGGTCGGCGTGCCGGCCGCGACCTGCAGGATAGGCTCGATGATCTGCGTCCCAGAGGCAGGTGTGGAGCGCTGCCAGGGCCAGCGCAGGTTGAGTGCGACTGTTGGCTGGCCATAGGCGGTCTGGATGCCTGATTGTGTCGCATAGCTCGGCCCGTCGCTCAGACGCGAGGCGGAATAACCGGCGGTGTCCAGATGCATGATCAGCTTGTACAGCTCCCCGAAACGGCCGGTGGCGGGGCGCTGCCAGTCCAGCGAGGCGGCGGCGCGGCGCGTGTTGGTGCCGGTGCTGCGGATGATGTTGAAGCTGTTGAAATCGAAACTGGTGGTGCCGCCGAGCGAGTCGGGCTGGCCGACATAGGAGTAGAGGAAGCGTGGGGTCACCTGCGGCAGCAGGCCCTGACTGACACGCGTGGTCAGTGACTGGTAAGAGCGTGCATCGATCCGCGCATAGGCGCCCTGGCCGAAGCCTTCCGCGTAGATCTCGCTGCGCTGGTAGGTGCCGAGGCCCGGGAGGTGGAAATCCCGCATATAGGTGACGCTGCTGACGCGGTTGATATCGAAGCCGTAGCGCCACTGGTCATTGTAATTGAATTCGCCCTTGGCGGCGACTTGCCACTGGAATTTTCGGTCGTAGTTGGCGGCGGAGAGATTGACGGTCATCCGCCCGTTATTGACGGAGCGGCGATATTCTCCCGCGAGCTGCGGCCCGAATTTCTGAGTGATCTGCGGCGTGATCAGCGCGTCCGACTGGTCGTCGATCACCCAGTAATAGGGTTGGGCCAGGAAGGTGCCGACATGGCCGGCCGTGCCGAGGTTGGGCACGAGGAAGCCGCTGGCGCGCTTCACCGACGGATCGGCGTGCCAGAAGAATGGCAGGTACATGACCGGGATGCCGAGCACATCGACCTCGGCATCGCGATATTCGATCCGCTTGTTCTCGGTATCCTGGGTCGCGGAGAAGGCGCGGATCTGCCAGAGCGGTGCACGCTCCGGATGGTCCTTACAATCGTTGCAGGTGGTATAGACCAGCCGGCTCATCTCATTGATGACCCCGGCGGTGCGCCGCGCGCCATTGGCGGCCAGGCGGGCGTTTTCGGGCAGGCGGGAGCGGATGCCCTTGAGCACGCCGTCACGCATCCCGCCGGCGAGTTCGGCATAGTCGGCGAACATCACCTGGCCGTCCGGCTGCAGGAGAGTGACATTGCCGGAGGCGGCGACAACGCCGGTGGCGCGGTCGAACGTGATCATATCGGCGCGCAGGACCTGTTCGCCCTGCCAGGCCTCGACCTGGCCGCGTGCGGTCACGCTGGACCGGTCGCTGTCATACTCCACCGAATCGGCGACAAAAGTGACTGGGTCGTCGGGGTTGGCGGTGGGGGTGGATATATGGGTGGTCTGGGCCGGCCGCTGCGCCGTTGCATCGCCGGTCAGCGCCAGCATGGCCATGCCGACCAGGGCGGAGAGGCCGACCGAAGGCAGCATGTGCAAGCGCAGGCCGTGCCGGGCGAGGGCTCTGATCGGTCTCAGGGAAGGGACTCGGCTCGGCGCGCGCATGCTCAGCCATCCTCCAGATGCAGCAGGAGAGCAAGAGCCAGGCAGAGCCCGGAGGCCGAGGGCACCCAGGCGGCAAGCAAGGTCGGCAGCGCGCCGGACTGGCCAAACTCGCCGGCTACCTTGGAGACGATGAACAGTGCGAAGCCCGCGGCGGCGCCGAAGCCGAGCATCCGCGCAACACCGCCGCGCCGGGTCTGGCGCATCGAGAAACCAGCCGCCACCAGCGCCATGGTTCCCGACAGGAGCGGAATGGCGAGTAATTCCTGAAAACGCAGCCGGTGGCGGATTGCCGAGAAGCCGGAACGCTCGAGGAGGTCGATGAAGCCGGGCAATTCCCAGACCGAGAGCGTGTTGGGCGAGGCAAAGCTCTCCTGCACCCGGGTGACGGTCAGGTCGGTCGGCAGGCGGATGGTGCGCGGCGGTTCGGGCATCTTGTCCGGACGGATGACCCGTGCCTCGGCCAGAGTCCAGGCCCCGTCGTCGAGGCGGGCGGATTTCGCCTCTATGCGCTCGAGAAAGCGGTCCTGGTCGAGGCGGAAGACGCTGATTGAGGCGGCGATGAGGTCCGCCCCCCGCAGCGAGACGCCGCGTGCATGCAGGATCGCCACGCCTTGCGGCGCGATTTCGCGATCTGACTGGCGCAGCCAGAGCTGGTCGCCGGCCAGAGCCAGCGGGCCCACCCCGTTGCGGAGGTAGAAGTTATCCATTGCGTCGGCGTGCGTGAGCATCGCCGATGAGATCGGGCTGACCACGCCGGAGGCGATGGCGCCAAGGGCGATGGCGCAAAAAACCGGGGCGGCGAGGAACTGCCAGGCGGAAATGCCCGAGGCGCGGGCGACGATTAACTCCGACGAGCGGGTCAGCCTCCAGAAGGCGAGCAACCCGCCAAGCAGCACGGCGAAAGGCAATATGGAGAGAATGATGAAGGGCATGCGCAGCGACGCCATGGTGGCAACGATGCCAAAACTTGCCTCGGGATGGTTGGTCGAACGGCGCAGCAATTCGATGAAGTCGAACAGCGAGGCGATGCCGGTCAGCGAGACGAGCACGATCAGCACGGCGGCGACAAAGACGCGCGAGATATAGAACGAGAGGGTGCGGGCCAGGGTCATTGAGCGGCGCCGCCCATGGTTGGGCCGGCGTCGCGGCGCAGCCGCGCCTGCTGCACCAGGCGGTTGTGACCGAAGCGTGGGGCGAACAGCACCCAGGCGGCGACCAGGGTGGGCAGCACCGCCTCGATCCAGATCAGCGGCACCAGAGCGGTGTTGCGCACGGCAAGGTTGGTGACGCCGAGCTGGATGGCCAGCAGCCCGACCACAGTCAGCACGGCGATGGTCGGGCGGATCAGCCCGCCATGGCGGCGGAAGGTGCCCAGCAGCACGGAGACCAGCCCCACCAGCGCAAAGCTTGCGGTTGTCAGTGGACCAGCCAGGCGCTTATGCGCCTCCACCGTGTACTTTCCGATCATATTGGGTGCGAGAATCTGTGGATCGGGGTGCAGCAATTCGGAAAGTCCCAGCTCCTCCGGGTCGCGAAAGCGCGCGGCCTCCGCGCTGCCGGCCTGCAGCAATTCGATAGTGTTTTCCGAAAACGTCAGCACGTTGAGCCGGCCCGTCTGGCGGTCGAGTTCCTGACGGCTGCCATTGACCAGCACGACACGCGGCGGGACGGTGTCGCTGACGATCAGCCGGCCCGATTCGGCGAGGATGGTGGCATGGCTCTGCTGGCGTCCGTCATCGACGAGAATACCACGCAGCGTTCCGTCGCGCTCGCGGGCGCGCACATAGACGGTGAGCTGGTCGGAAATCTTGGTGAACACGCCTTCCTGCAGCAGGAATGCGGCGATGCGGTTGCGGATTTCAAACTGATATTCGCGAAAGGCGGTGTAGCTGACCGGCACCAGCCAGAGAGTGAGCAGATAGCCCGTGAACATGGCGACGGCGACCAGGCCGAGTGCTGGCCGCGCCAGGGCGAAATGCGACAGGCCTGTGGCGCGCATGACGGTGAGTTCGCGGTCGCCGAGCAGGCGCTGGTAGATGAACTGGATGACCACATAGGTGGTGATCGGCAGGATCACGGCGACGAAGCTTGGGATTAGCAGGCCGGTCAGTTCCAGGAAGACGCGCATGGACAGGCCGCGATTGACCACTGTTTCCACGAAACGCAGCGACTGGGTGAGCCAGATCAACGCTGTCAGCCCGCCGGTGACGGCGATCAGGGCTGCGGCGAGTTGCCGGAACACATAGCGGTCGATCTGGGTGACGAGCGGCATGGGGCCAGTCTAGCCAGCCCGGTGAAGGGTGGCAAAAGATGTCCCATTGTCGAACCCGTCGGATGGGCTTCAGCCCACCAGGCAGTTGCGGAAGCGCTCGCTGGCGGGCTGAAGCCCACCCAGCAAGTCGGTTATGACGACAGGACTTTTCCCGGATTGAACAGGTTTGCCGGATCAAGCGCGGCCTTGATGCGGCGCATCGCATCGATCTCGGCGCCGCCACGCCATTCGGCGAGCATGCGGGGCTTGAGCTGGCCGATGCCGTGTTCGGCGGAGAAACTGCCATCGTGGCGGCGGACCACCTCGTTGACCGTGTCCATCATCTCGTCGGCGCGGGCGAGGAAGCCCGGCTGGTCCTCAGTCCGCTGGTCACTCCCCGGCGGGAAAGCCAGGTTGAAATGGATATTGCCGTCGCCGAGATGGCCGAAGGCGACGATGCGGATGCCGGGGATCAGCGCGTCACAGGCCGCACTCGCCTCATGGATGAAGCGGGCAACGTGGCTGACCGGGACAGAGACGTCGTTCTTCACCGAGGCGCCTTCGCGCTTCTGGGCTTCGGCATGCTCCTCGCGCAGGCGCCAGATGGCGGCGCGCTGGGAGTCGCTCTCGGCGATGGCAGCGTCCAGCACGGTGCCGTCTTCCAGGCAGGTTTCCAGCACTTCCTCCAGCGTGGCGCGCAGGCCGCCGCCGGGATTGGAGCCGGCGAGTTCGACCAGGACATAATGATCGGCCGGGGCGGAGAGTGGCATTGTGGCGCCGGGAATATGGCGCAGGACCAGGCCCATGCCGGCGCCGCCCATATATTCGAAGGCGAGCAGGGAGGCAGCGTCGCGCTTCTGGAAGGCGCCGAGCAAAGCCAGCGCGGCCTCGGGCGAGGGCAGGGCGCACAGCGCCACCTGGCGGTCGGTCAGGCGCGGGACGAGCTTGATCGCGGCGGCGGTGATGATGCCGAGCGTGCCTTCCGCGCCGATGAACAGCTGGCGCAGGCAATAGCCGGTATTGTCCTTGCGTAGGCGGCGGAGCGCGTTGATCACGGAACCGTCCGGCAGCACGACTTCCAGGCCGAGGGTGATGTCGCGCGCATTGCCATAGCGCAGCGTGTTGTTGCCGCCGGCATTGGTGGACAGCACGCCGCCCATGGTCGCACTGCCTTCCGACGCGATGGAGAGTGGCAGGGTGCAGCCGGCGTCCTCAGCGGCTTGCTGGGCGGCTGCGAGCGGCAATCCGGCCTCGACGATCATCGACAGGTCCACGGGGTCGATGAAGCGGACGGCGCGCATGCGGGCGAGCGAGAGCACCACCTGGCCGCCATTGGCCGAAGGTGTGGCGCCGCCCATCAGGCCGGTATTGCCGCCCTGGGGCACGATGGCGACGCCGGCTTCGGCACAGAGTTTCACGGCGGCGGAGACGTCTTCCGTATTGCCAGGGCGCAGCACTGCGAGTGCCGCGCCGCGGTAAGTGCCCCGCCAGTCGGCGCAGAACGGAGCCATCTCGGACGGTTCGGTGATGACACCGGACGGGCCAAGGGCGGAGGTAAGCGCCTGGATCAGGCCAGAGTGCGGGCCAGAGTGCGGGCCAGAGTGCGCGGCGGAGGCGTCATCATGCGGCATGGCCCCAAAATAGGACTATTCCGCCGGGACGGAAACCTTCGTGGGCGCTGCCTGCCGCTCGAAATCGGTGATGTAGTCCCGCGTCAGTGGCACGGCTTCCTGATGCCTTGTGATCTGGATCTGGAAGATCATGTGGTGCTGGTGGCGGAAGGCGAGCTCGGAGCCGGCGAGGTAGAATTCGAACATCCTGCAGAAGCGCTCGTCATAGAAGCTCAGGATGGCATCGCGATTGGCGGCGAAGCGCCAGCGCCAGTGGCGCAGCGTCATGGCGTAATGCAGCCGCAGGATTTCGATGTCGGTCGCGATCAGCCCGGTCTTTTCGATATGCGGCAGTACTTCGGAGAGAGCGGGCGAATAGCCGCCTGGGAAGATATACTTGGCGATCCAGGGATTGGTGCTGCCCATACCGTCGCTGCGGCCGATGGCATGCAGCAGGCAGACGCCATCGGGTCTGAGCGCGCGCTTCACCACGTCGAAGAATTCGCGGAAATGGCCGATGCCGACATGCTCGAACATGCCGACCGAGACGATGCGATCGAATTGCCGTTCCATCGAGCGGTAATCGAGCAGTTCGAACTTGACCCGGTCCGACAGGC